>JALUUH010000112.1 GCA_027021445.1 Gammaproteobacteria bacterium | reverse complement strand
ACTCAATAATTTTAGCGACAACACCGGCTCCCACTGTACGCCCACCTTCGCGGATCGCAAAGCGTAAACCCTCTTCCATCGCAATCGGGGCGATAAGCTCTACTTTTATACTAATATTATCTCCCGGCATGACCATTTCCACACCTTCAGGCAACTCTACCGCTCCCGTTACATCGGTGGTCCGAAAGTAAAACTGGGGCCGATATCCTTTAAAGAATGGCGTATGTCGCCCTCCCTCATCTTTACTCAGCACATAGACTTCTGCTTCAAAATGCGTATGGGGCTTAATCGTTCCCGGCTTCGCCAATACTTGGCCACGCTCTACGTCTTCGCGTTTGGTTCCGCGCAATAAAATCCCACAGTTATCTCCTGCACGACCTTCATCTAGGAGCTTACGAAACATCTCCACGCCCGTTACTGTCGACTTTGATGTCTCTCGAATTCCGACAATTTCGACTTCTTCTCCCACCTTGACGATTCCACGCTCAATACGGCCTGTCACTACTGTTCCACGACCGGATATAGAGAATACATCCTCGATTGGCATTAAAAAACTGCCTTCTATCGCTCGCTCTGGCTCGGGAATATAACTATCCATCGCCGCGATTAATTTATCGATCGCCTGGGTTCCAATTTCAGAAGCATCGCCTTCTAGCGCTTTGAGCGCTGAACCAATAATAACCGGGGTGTCATCACCCGGAAATTCGTAGACATCTAATAACTCACGTACTTCCATTTCTACGAGCTCAAGCAGCTCTTCGTCATCAACCATGTCCGCCTTATTGAGAAAGACGATAATGTACGGCACACCCACTTGGCGCGATAATAAAATATGCTCCCGCGTTTGCGGCATAGGACCATCTGCGGCCGAACAAACCAGGATAGCACCGTCCATTTGGGCCGCACCGGTAATCATGTTTTTTACATAATCCGCATGCCCAGGACAATCCACATGCGCATAATGGCGACTCTCTGACTCGTATTCTACATGTGCCGTGGCAATCGTGATTCCACGCGCTCTTTCTTCTGGCGCACTGTCGATATTTGCGTAGTCTTTAAACTCGCCTCCGTGCTTTTCGGCCATGCACTTGGTTAACGCCGCTGTTAGGGTCGTTTTCCCATGGTCTACGTGACCAATTGTGCCTACATTGACATGCGGCTTCGTTCGTTCAAATTTTTCCTTGGACACCAGACACCCCCTTATAGCTTATTAATTCAGCAGAGAAAATCACACGATCTTCAAAAACATCTTTCAAAATTATGGAGCCCATGCCCGGATTTGAACCGGGGGCCTCTTCCTTACCAAGGAAGTGCTCTACCCCTGAGCTACATGGGCAAAAGCTTTACAGATTCTCCCGAAACAGCTTCAGCCCAAATAAACCAGGCATTTCTCGAGGCTTCTTACTATTTATACTTACACAAATATTGGAGCGGGTGATGGGAATCGAACCCACGTGGTCAGCTTGGAAGGCTGAAGTTCTACCATTAAACTACACCCGCGCATCAATCACGCTTACCCAACAAACTCTGCTTTACTCAGCCAAGCAGGGGAATTCAATCAATGAATCCAACGTGCACCAGTCACAAACTTTATAACTATAATGGTGGAGGGGGGAGGATTCGAACCTCCGAAGGCGAAGCCGTCAGATTTACAGTCTGATCCCTTTGGCCACTCGGGAACCCCTCCCAAAAATAGCCGCACATTGTCCTCAAACTACACTTTCGTGTCAACAGGAAAGAACAAGAAAACCAGCTCCTTCGCCTACTCAAATTGGAAGTTAGTTCACATCAAGTCGACAAAGCATTAAGTTTTTCCGGCTGGCTCTATGAAAATGGTGGGCCGTCCGCGACTCGAACGCGGGACCATCGGATTAAAAGTCCGGTGCTCTACCAACTGAGCTAACGGCCCAAATAGATATTCATCACACACCTCAAACACCCAAATCTATCGGACAAGCGGGTGGCGCTGCTGAGACTCTCCAAAACCTGCGTTGGCAGTCAATTCAACCGCTAAAAAAGAAGGGCGCTATCATACCTAAAATCTATTAAATAACAACACCTATTTACCAACTCTTCGCAGAACCACAAAAGATTATTTTGAATTTTTTTGATAGCGAGTTGGATCTACTACATTAGCCTGTTCAAATCCCCTCTTTCTATGCTTGCAGGCGTCACACAAACCGCAGGCTCGCCCCTCATTATCTGCTGAATAACATGAAACCGTTTTTGAATAATCAACCCCTAAACCCAAGCCTACAGAAATAATTTCAGCCTTAGTCATCTGGATCAGCGGCGTATGCACACAAAACTCACCGCCTTCTACCCCAGCCTTTGTTGCCAGCTTAGCCAATGCCTCAAAAGCCTTGATATACTCCAATCTACAGTCGGGATAACCTGAATAATCAACCGCATTCACCCCGATAAAAATATTTCGCGCTCCCACAACCTCCGCCCAAGCAAGCGCAAGCGACAAAAACACAGTATTCCTTGCAGGCACATAAGTCACTGGAATCCCGCCATCTTCAGCACTCGAATTCGGAACCGCTATATTTTTATCGGTTAAAGCCGAACCACCAAAACTATTCAGCCCTACACTGACCACCTTGAAATCTAATACATTAAAACGCTTTGCAATTTCGCGCGCAAATTTGAGCTCAATATCATGCCGCTGCCCATACGAGAAACTTATCGCATAACAGTCAAACCCCTGGGATTTTGCCATCGCAAGGGCAGTTACCGAATCGAGCCCACCCGATAATAATACAATTGCTTTTTCCACCCCAAATTCACTCTCTGACTCACTTACCCTGGGCACTTTGCCATATTACTTTGTGCAACTGGGCTTGAAATCTCACCTGCAACCGATCTCGCAAAATCCATTCAGCCAAGGTTTTCGGGCTTAAATCTCCATACACAGGGGAAAATAAAACCGCGCACTTATCCAGCAATGCATACTTTTTTAGTACAGACTTTGACCACTCATAATCCACTTGATCTGCAACCACAAATTTAACCTCATCGGTAGACTGCAAATGCACAATATTGTCAAAACGATTTTTTTTACTCTCACCGGAGGACGGCGCTTTCAAGTCCATCACCTTAAGCACCCGGGAATCAACCATACTGACATCTAGAGCACCAGACGTTTCAATAGATACCTGATAACCTCGATCACATAATAAGCGCAAAAAGGGAATGGCATTTTTTTGCGCCAACGGCTCGCCACCTGTTAACGTGACATAACTCGCCCGGAAGCCTTCCAGTTTATTTACAACCTGATCAAAATCAAACCATTGCCCACCTTCAAATGCATACTCTGTATCACAATAAGCGCAGCGCAATGGACAGCCAGTGAGACGAATGAATGCCGTAGGAAGACCAACCCTAGAAGACTCTCCTTGCAAAGAATAAAATATTTCAGTAACTCGCAAACGATTGGACACAAGAACGGTTCTCAGAAAAATAGCCTCGAAGGTCTCGAATTATTAATAACAACACAGATAAGAAGCAAAAGAAGAATTCGCTGAATCATCACATAACAAAATACAAACAAGCTCGCTATTCGCCTTATTTATTCGAAAAAATGGGTTCTAAATAACTTTCCCTCGCTACGATTTTTATTCTAGGGGCCGGCTCCTAGAAGCCTGTCAATAGTGACCTTCGATTTTCATTTGCTGAATGCGACGACTTGCAAAACGCGAGACCGCAGATGATGAGTAGTCTTTTACTACTTTTTCCAAATACGATTTAGCATTCTGCCAGTCTTTTAATTCAAAATAACTAAACCCAATTTTTAGATGCGCGTCAGCTACTTTTGGACTCTCAGGATAAGCATTAATAATCTTAGTAAATTCAACAATCGACGCTTTGAAATCACGAGACACATAGTATGCCTCTCCCATCCAATACTGAGCGTTATCCGCATAAGATCCAGCAGGATAAGTCATTAAAAATACTTGAAACTGGTTAATTGCATCGAGATACTTACCGCCTTTTAATAAATCCAGGGCAAGCTGATATTCTTCCTCCTCCTTTGCGGGAGATGGCTCGCCTTGAACACCACTGAAATCCGAACCTAGATCACCTACCGGTGCTAAAGAGTTTACACTGTCAATCTTGGCCTCAACTTCCTGCATTCGAGTATCGATATCTAGGTATATATCTCTCTGCCCCTTCTTCATACTTGCAACATCGTGCGATAACACGTCCATATCTCCGCGTATGGACTGCACTTCACTCTGCAATGAATCAAGCCGCTGAAAGACCTCCAGCATATTTTGATTTCTAAGCAATCTTTCAATCCTGATCAGCCGTTGATCAATAGTCAAGTTTTTCACGCCTTCAGGAGAGGCCGCTAATAAAAGACTGTTATTAAAAAAAACCAAAAACAAAAGCAGCAATAGGAACGTCTTCGCCATCATATCCTCAAAAAAAACTTTTCATTCAAATAATCCACCTTTTAACACAGACTATTCAGCATAAACCAACACTGCTCGACGATTCCACTTCCAAGAAGATTCTTCATGACCCTCAACTTCAGGCCTTTCTTCACCATAACTCACGGTACGAATCTGACTTCTGCTCGCACCTAATAAGGTCAGCATTTTACTCACTGCATGCGCGCGCTGCTCGCCCAGCGCAATATTATATTCTCTTGTCCCTCTCTCATCACAATGCCCCTCAATAACGAGACTGGCCGATGGATTGTCCACCAAGTATTGCGCATGCGCCTCAATAACTGCGGAAAACTCTTCCCTGACATTACTGCGATCAAAATCAAAATAAATTTTTCGCTCTGCCAGCAGGTCTTTATCAGACTCAGCCGCCTCAGCAGACTCTAGATCACCCTCCATACCAATACCTTCAGAAGCACTAGCACCCTGCTCATCAGGAGCCGTCACAACAACGGACTCATTACTAACCTCTTCATCCTTCACTTCTTTAGCTCCGCAACCAATTAACAGCAAAATTGGTAACATTAGAAAAACCAACTTTACAACCTGCTTCATATTTTGACTCCTTTTATCGATAGGTGTGACCATGTTCTTTAGAAGGCTGTCCAAGAACAGCCTCCCAGCAAAAAATCATTAATTCCCAAGCACTTCACCGCTTTGTATAGCAATACATTGACGTTTTCAAGCTCATTTTCCAGCGCTCGTCCTGCATGCAAGAAACACTCTCAAAAATCCTAGAACTAGGAGCCTGCCTGAGAACTCAGAATGACAATATTTATAAAAACTAAGATTATTAATTTAAAAATGAAGACCAAGCAGGCTCCCTAACCTCGCCCGCCCCCGTATCCGTAAAGTGTTGCTGCATCCTACCATCAACAGTTACAGCCACAAGCCCTGTTCGCTTGGTTTTTGCCCCTTTTTGCGGATAATTTGCAGCATATATAATCATACTGCCGTTTGGTGAAAAACTAGGCGATTCATGCTCTGACTCTCCACGACTATTAGAGGAAACAATCCGCATCAATCCTGAGTCCAATTCCATCACTGCAATATGGTAACGACGATCACTCGATAAGTGTACAAAGGTTATCATACTTCCATCAGGTGAATGAGCCGCGCGTAAGTTTTGCCGGCCTTTAAACGTAATTCTCTTTATTTTTTGTGTTTTAAATGTATAACGATAAAGCTGTGCAGAACCACCTCGTTCAGAAGTAAAAATCAAACTATCACCTTTTGGGGACCAGCTAGGCTCAGTATCAATAGCCCAATGCTTGGTAATTTTTTTAAATTCTCGCGTTTGTAAATCCATCACATAGATATCGGTACTACCATCTTTAGCTAACATCATTGCCAGCTTTTTCCCATCAGGTGACCAAGATGGCGCGCTATAACTTGAACGTTTAGGCGTCACCCGCTGCTGAGTTTGCTTGCTCACATCGTAAATATAAATGCCCGCCCCAAGATTGCTAGCCTTTACGTATGCCAACTTTTTATTATCAGGCGACCATGTTGGCGACAAAATAGGAAACCGCGACACCAAAATCCCCTGCTCATTGGCTGTATCCGAGTCAGCGATAAATAAACCATAAGGTCGCGCGGCCTGCTGCGGCAACTTTTTAATATACGCAATACGAGTATTAAACGCGCCTTTTTCACCGGTTAGCTTTTCATACACAATATCTGAAATCTGATGGGCCACTTTACGTAGCTGGCCTTTTCTTACTTTATAGCGCAATGCCGCAATACGCTCTTCTTTAAAAACATCATACACCCTAAACTCTACACCATAGGGAAAATCGGGATTACCTGAAAGCCAGACCTTGCCAATAACCAAGGCCGGTATTTCCATAATCCGCCAATTTTGAAACTTAATTTGAGCAGGCTCTGTAGGCTTAGCCAACATGTCATTCATAGCCATTGGATCAAAGCGTCCGCTACGCCGCAAATCATTTGACACTATTTTTGCAACATCTTGCGGAGGCTTCCCCGCACCCAACCAAGCAAACGGCACCACCGCTACAGGTAAAGTTCCTTCAACACCTTCCGTAATTTCAATGGTTAGCTCCGCACTCGACTGGCTACTCCATAAGCCTACACACATCAATAAAATATAAATTCGTTTTGTCATATCGATAACATCTAGCTTCCAGGTTTAAATAAGAATTTCAAATTTCGAAACGAGGCAAACAAAGAACTATCCGACGGCAATGGTAGCGGAGCTGCTTTTCGCACCGCTTGTTCGACCGAGCGGTCAAAAATAGGATCTCCACTGCTTTTAACCACCTTCACTTCTAGCACCTCCCCACTTGGCATCATTCTCACCAATACAGTACACGACAAACCTTTCTTAAAGGTTGTTGGTTTAATCCAGTTACGCTCAACCTTTTGCTTAATTAAGGCCTGGTAACGTCGAATCGTGCTTTGCGCTTTTTTATTCCTCGCTGCGGCGGCACGCTTTTCATCCGCCTCCATCATTTCTTGGCGTCTGCGATTTTCTTCAAGTTTTCGTTGTTTTTTTAAGGCCTCAAGCGCTTCTGCCTTGGCCTTGTCAGCAATTGCCTGCGCACGCTTGCCTTCTGCTTCCGCTGCAGCAGCCTCTTGCTCATGCCGCAATCTCTCAGCCGCCGCCGCTCGTGTGGCTTTTTCTGCTTGCTTGCGTTCTTTTTCAAGCTGCTTTTTAGCCTTGGCTTCTTTTTTCTTTTGTTTTTCAAGTTCAGCTAAGCGTTTTTGTTCTTTTTTTCGCTCCCGCTTTGCCCTCTCTGCCTCTCGATTTAATTGATCAATACGCGACTTTTCATCTTTACGCTGTTTCGCTTCTATCGCTTTTAGTTTATTTAATTCCGCAATCACCTGCTCTTCATTAACAGCAGTCGCTTGAATCACATCAACTTCTGGTTGCATTTCTGGCATCGCGGTAGTGTTAAAACTAATTAAAAATACGGCCAATGCAAATACATGCAATATAAGAGCGAGGACAAAAGCCTTTGGGTATTTCCTGATAATTAGTATCATGTTATTTCTTTACTGGCTCGTCAGGTACATCCGTAATTAAACCTACACTAGGCGCACCCGCTTTTTGCAATAAAGCCATTGCGATCACGACAGAACCATAACTCACTTCCTTATCACCGCGCACCATAACCGGTGTATCAGGTTTCAAGCGCAATACTGCCGCTGTTTTATTAACTAAACCTTGATGATCAATCGGGGTTTTAGGGTCTTCACCAATATTCAAATAATATTGCCCTCCAGCATCTACAGTTACAATTAATGGCTCTTTGTTATCTCCTGCAATCGGCTCGGAAGCAACCTTAGGTAGCTCCACTTTTACGCCCTGAGATAATAGCGGCGCTGTAATAACAAAAATCACTAGCAATACCAGCATTACATCTATATACGGAACCACATTGATTTCCGACATAGTCGTCTTTTTGGGTCGACGATGGATAGACGGCATTACTTATGTGCCTGGCGTTGTAAAATAGTAATAAACTCTTCATAAAATGCATCGTAGCGATTCGTTAACCGCTCCACTTCATTAATGAATCGGTTATACGCAATAACCGCAGGTATTGCAGCGAATAATCCAATCGCCGTAGCGATCAATGCCTCAGCTATTCCGGGCGCCACCATGGATAGCGTTGCCTGCTTAGCACTTCCAATCGCTCGAAAAGAATTCATTATTCCCCAAACCGTACCAAACAATCCTACGTAGGGACTCGTAGAACCCACCGTTGCAAGAAAAGGTAGATGTACTTCCATTGCGTCTATTTCACGGCTTAAAGCAACACGCATACTACGTTGAACACCATCCATGACCACACTACTGGTAATTTCGCTATCTTTTTTGGAACGAATATATTCTTTGAATCCCGCTTCAAATACCGACTCTAACGCATTTTCTCCGACCTTTTTTTGAATTCTGGAAGAT
>JALUUH010000111.1 GCA_027021445.1 Gammaproteobacteria bacterium | reverse complement strand
AATGGTCATCTAAATACTTGAAATCAAGGCTTGCGAAATATGACAAGCCTTGAGTGGCAGTCAAACTTAAAAAACTATCTTCATAGTCAATCTATACGTCAGTCACCGGGCTTGTCCAACAAACCGGTTCAGATTTTGGTTCGCAAGCTCACAAAATCTAACCTAATTCGTTATGCATTTTTCACCGGCTCACCTTTTTGATACAGGAACTCTGGGTCTAAATCTAAATGATTTGCCCATTCGATTGAATCAAACGAAATAGAAACAGAATTAAATAACGCGACATCTTTTAATTCAGAAAACTTGCCTACATCAAGGTAAGGCTTCACATCGAATATTTTACTTTCATCGTTTTCAAATTTGAGCAGAAGTCGGTAGTCAGAAAGTGGCTCTACACTTTGAACAGATAGATACATAATTATCTCAGCCTATTTTAGAGGATCGATTTTAAATGGTAATTCACCATTTGAGGCCAAATCCCAATCGGCAATTAACTCGTCTTGGTGAATTTCCACCCAAGCCAAAACTAACCTTGCCTTCTTACGGGGTAAATTCCCTTCAGTGATTTCACACTTACGAATATCCACAACAGCCTTGAACTCTTGATAATAGGCATGGATATGAGGAGGATTATGCTCCGCTGGAGCACAATACATGCGAATAATTATCCCATAAAACATTGAAATTGTTGGCATTTAAGTTTCTGCTGTAATTCAACTACGAAGATCAAATTATAGCTAGAATATTAGGCAAAAGCCATCTGTAATCTTTTTCTACCCTCACCTATTTGAATTGGCAGTTTTCTACACAGAAAATTGCAGCTTTTCAGTATTTGGTAATAACAACTGCGTCAGTCAATCGGCGTTTTTCAAGCTAGTTGTCGCCTAAAGTTTAAATTTATGCCGCCTTATTTTCTTTAATATCAGATTTACCTTTTTCTGGATTCAGATGAACTTCTTCAATTCGATTCCAGTTCTTTATTTCTCCTGTCCATCGCGTCGGATTTGCTAATTTCGCCTTTTCATAAACCTGCTTCCGCTTCGCCAATATTTCAATATCTTCACCGGTATGTCGCTGTGCTGGCGTCACAAACTTGATGTTACTATGTCGATGTTCGTGGTTATACCATTGTGAAAATCCTTTAACCCAACATCGTGCAGCACTGATATCTGCAAAGGGTTTTTCAGGATAGTCTGGCCGATATTTCAACGTGCGAAAGAGTGACTCAGAATAGGGATTGTCATTGCTCACCGAGGGACGACTAAATGAAGGAACTACGCCTAATTCTTGAAGGGTTGCCAACATGGTTGCCCCTTTCATCGGGCTACCATTATCGGAATGCAGTGTGACTTGGTGACGCTCTATTCCTTCACGCTGACAAATATCAATCATCAAATCAGCGGCTAATGCACTCAACTCTACAGGGTGTACTTGCCAACCGACTATCTTGCGACTGTATAGGTCGAGCACCAGATATAAGTAGAAAAAAATGCCTTTAACTTGTGTTGGCAAATAGGTGATGTCCCACGTGTAAATTTGGTTGGGGCCTATTGCTGCTAACGCTTTGGGCTTGCTAACCTTCCGAGCCGGCTTACTTTTAGCACGATGTTTAAGTTGATTTTCTTCATTCAATATTCGATAAAAACTGGCCTCTGATGCCATGTATCCTGTCACAGGGGGCACCCATCTTCGTCATCAAAATAAGACTTATCGAAAGCGTTATGGGTCTGCACATCCTCGCAACCGCAGCGGTATACCGAACAGAACGGATATTGATGATCGGCCGGAGGTCGTTAATACCCGCGCA
>JALUUH010000110.1 GCA_027021445.1 Gammaproteobacteria bacterium | reverse complement strand
CTGCGAAAATCATAATTTCTGGCGGCGTTGAGTATAATCATCAAAACATCGCTTTACAACGACTACTCCCGCACTGGGGTTGATGAATTGCTAATATTTAAAATGCGATCCAAGCCAGACATTTTAGCCATCATACTCAATTGCAGAGGTGCCTCATGAAAAGCTATTGTTTTTTTAGCCTTTTTTATCTCGCGCCAGCAATGTACAAGCAATGCCAACCCAGCGCTATCAAACTGACTCACTCCTGCTAAATCAACACGAATATTCTCATCACTATTCAGCACTGCGTCCGTTGCCTCTAAAAGTTTCCCTGCTGTTTCAAAGGTTAGTTCACCCTCCAAGGCAAACTCTCCCTGACCTTTATCGATCAGTCTGGCGTTTAGAGATCGATTTGAATTCATGTTTTAGACTCAGTATTTCTTGCGGCTAATCTTTTAATAAGAGCCTCTATACTCGTCTTACGAATTTCTCGTGCAAAACTGGTTCGATAATTTGCGATCAAACTAATATCATCAATAACGACATCAAATACTTTCCATTCTCCGTTTTTTTGATGCAACCGATAATCAATCGGTATAGGAAACCCACCGGCTTGTTCAACCTCAGACCTAACAGTGACTTCCTTCGCACCTACTTTGCCTCTAAAAGGCAAATAGTTTATTTTTTGGTCCGAGTACTCCGACAGCGATGTCGCGTAAGTCCTAACGAGTAAATTTCTAAACTCTATTACAAATTGCTTTTTCTGCGCAGCCGTAGCCTTTCTCCAATATTTCCCAAGTACCCAACGCGCAGAACGTTCAAAGTCAAAACGCGGCACCACATACTCATTGACCAGCTCATTCAACAGACCAGGATTTTTTTTAATAAGATCCCGTTGTGATTTAATTTTCGCGATAGTCCGTTCGGAAGTCGCAATTACAATTTCTTGTGCAGACTCAGTCGATGCAGCGAATGCCACTCCAAAGCAAAAGAATAACAACCCCAAGCCTAATAGCCATTTACGCATTATCTATCCACTCCCGTTACATTATCTAACTTCGCTACGTGCATATTATATTCATAAACCGTTTGCAAATACCCACTATGTGCAAGCACATAGCCCTGAAACGCAGTAACAATTTTTTCTGCTTGCTCCAGGCCTGCATCAAAATCAGTATAAGTACTGATCATCCAACGGCGCGCAGCACGTGAGCTTTTTGCCAGATTCTTCACGGCATCATGGAAGGCGTGCACATTATGATATGACTCCGAAACTTGAAACGGAATCCCCGAACGCGCAAATGAAGATTTTTCAATCAATGCAGCAAGTTCAGCTTTGGATTTAGCGACCTTCGCAGAACTTACGCCTCCTTGCCATTCCCATTGCATGCCTAATACGGGCGTTCCACCCCAGTCATTAAACGGATCATAGATATGAGGATTATCTAAGCGATCGCGATTAGGAGAATACGAAATCATACCACCAAAACCTGTGTAAATATTAGGCTTTGACAAGGCCTTATTAGCAGCTACTAATGACCGCCTAGCCTTTAATCCAAATTCTAACTGCCTCATCTCAGGCCGAACCAGCAAAGCCTGCTGCTTAAGCTGCTCCAAGGTTTTTTCGGGCAAAGGTACCGGTCGAATGCGTGTATCTGCCAACTCAAGCTCACCCTCTAAATCCACCCCGATTAAAACTTTCAAACCATCGAGGCTAATTTTTTTTAACGCCTCTGCTTGTGAAATATAACTCGCTGCAATACCACTTGCCGTTTGCAAAGCAAACAAATCTGCATTTTTGACATGACCTTCACCGTCTTCAAGCCAAATCTCAACTGCTTCAATAGAAGCATCAACACGAGATTTCATGTCAAGTAAAAAAGCATAGGTATCCGCTGCCGCCAGATGACCATAATAAGCCTGTTTAACTTGCAATACAGTCGCGCCCTGACGAACACTGACATCACCTTCTTTAATACCAATATTCGCACGTGCCGCAGCAGAAAAATGTTTGATTTTACCAAAGGTGTAAAGCGGCTTGATGATTCGATAATCGATATAATTCCAAAGTGATAGACCTTCTTCCAAGGTATAACGATCCGTGCGATTAACACAACCCTTTCCGCTCTCACAATCCACATCATTAACAGAAAGACCACCCGTAAGCCCCGGTGACAGCCCAATAAAACTATTCACCGAAATTTTGAGGTCATCACTGCCTTGCGCTTCAGCAAGCGTCGCTCTCGCCACATCGACTAGTTTTTCTAATTCACTAATCCGCGGATCAGTATTTAATGCTCGTTCAATGGCTTGATCAAGATTGAGCGGTTCCGCAAATACACTCGGAAGAAAAAAAGCATTCAGGATAACCACCTGAACCCATGCTCTAATCATCGCCCGCAGCCTTACTAAATAAAAACTGCCCTATAATTTGCTCTAACACGACCGCAGATTGTGTCATAGCTAACACATCACCATCTGCCAGCACTTGCTCTTCACCCCCCGCTTCCAAGCCAATATATTGCTCACCGAGCAACCCTGAAGTAAAAATACTCGCCGAGGTATCCTTAGGGAGATTATTGTATTTACTGAATATTCTTAATGTGACAACCGCCTCAAATGATTCTAAATCGAGCACGACATTCGATACCTGACCAACACGTACTCCGGCCATCATCACCGGGGATCTCGCCTTAAGACCACCAATATTATCGAAGCCCGCTTTTAATTCGTAACCATCATCGCCCGATAAAATAGTTAGATTGCTTACTTTCAATGCCAACATGAGTAGCGCGAGAATGCCAAAGACGATAAACGCGCCAACTGCAATTTCCATTTTTGCTTTTTGGTTCATCTTATAAGCCTCCAAACATTAACGCAGTCAAAATAAAATCTAATCCCAATACCGCAAAAGCAGTATGCACAACGGTTCGCGTTGTTGCCTTCGCCACACCTTCCGTCGTCGGTGTTGCTTCATAACCTTCATATACCGCAATCCAGGTCGCCACTACCCCAAACACAACACTTTTTATGACACCATTCATAATGTCATCATAGAAATCTACTTTGGCCTGCATTTGCGACCAAA
The DNA here is from genome assembly GCA_027021445.1 of Gammaproteobacteria bacterium. Lineage (GTDB taxonomy): Bacteria > Pseudomonadota > Gammaproteobacteria > S012-40 > S012-40 > JALUUH01. Next base: position 5,341 of record JALUUH010000110.1, on the reverse strand, counting down.
AAGCACCATCATCAACACCTACCAATCCCACACCTACTATATAACCGCCAATAATACCTAAGGCACTAAACATCGCCGCCAATAACGGCATCGAAATAAAACCCGCAATAAATCGCGGCGCAATGACACGCTTAAACGGATCAACCGCCATTATCTCCATGGCCGGCAATTGCTCAGTCACTTTCATCAAGCCTATTTCAGCCGTTAATGCTGAACCCGCCCTACCCGCGAATAAAATCGCCGTTAACACCGGCCCCAGCTCACGGAGTAACGACAAAGCGACCATTTGACCCAATGAATCCTCTGCACCAAAGTCAACCAGCGTGGTATACCCTTGCAAACCAAGCACCATACCCACGGTTAAACCTGATATTGCAATGATCTGAACGGTGGCAACTCCGACCGAAAACAACTGGGCTATCACTAAGCGAAATTCGCCCCATAAACTCGGCAACGCACCGAACGTACGCAGCAGAAATATATGCGCCCTGCCTAACCGAGCAAGCGATAAAAATGCTTTACTACCTATTTGCTGAAAAAAACTTAACATAGCCGCCATTACTCTGAAAGCATTTCATCAGCAAGATCAATTGCCGGATAATGAAACCGAGCTGGCCCATCAGGCAAGCCGTTAAGAAACTGCTGAACCCACGGTGAATCGGAATTTTGTAGCACTTCTGGCGAACCTTTCTCAACCACTTTCCCGCCTGACATCACATACAAATAATCTGAAATTTGTGAGACCTCTGCAACATCATGCGAAACCAAAATACTGGTCAAACCAAGACTATCGTTGAGCGTTCTGATTAATTTCATAATAACACCTACGGTAATCGGGTCTTGCCCAGTGAATGGCTCGTCATACATCACCATCATGGGATCAAGCGCAACCGCTCTTGCCAACGCTACACGCCTCGCCATACCTCCAGATAACTCCGCAGGCAACAAGCTTTTTGCGCCACGCAATCCGACGGCTTCCAATTTAATTAATACCAGATCGCGAATCATACTTTCCGGTAAATCAGTATGCTCACGTATCGGAAATGCGACATTTTCAAATACGCTGAGATCTGAAAACAATGCGCCGGACTGAAACATCATTCCCATTTTTTTTCTGAGTGCGTAAAGAGCACTCCGGTTCAGACCGGCTACTTCTTGACCTTCAACCATAACGCATCCAGCGCTCGGGGTAAGCTGGCCCGTAATCAAACGTAAGACAGTCGTTTTTCCAGTGCCGCTCGGCCCCATTATGGTGGTCACTTTGCCTTTTGGGATATCTATATTTATGCCGTCTAAAATCACGCGATTGCCGTGACTAAACTTCAGGCCTTCCATTCTTACCAGAAGCTCCTGTGAAGTTTCAATTTCTGTCATTTCATCATCCCTGTAGCAAGGTATAACAACGTATACCTTAGCAAAGAAAAACCTTGAAAAATAGCTAAATCTTGTATCATTTTATTGCAAAATCAAGCATATGGAGCACGGAACAATATTGATACTTAAGCACCTACCCGAGAACAGACTCAGCGACTTCGAACAAGCCTGACTATATACCTTTATATTTTATAGGGCATTAACCCTGATCAATAAGAAAACCCAACAGCTCAATAACACACGAAGAAAAAAGCGACCAACTAATGCAATTCAGCGCCCGTATTTGAAAAATACCTACTCAAAGTCGAGCCAGATGCAATACAATGTCCGGCGTTAAAAACCAGCTATTTGCGACACCTTAGTATTATGAATTATGAACACCTACAAACCATGCCTCGCCTTGCTAGCAACAGATTCAGAGTTATTCAATTCAGTCTGAATAGAGCACCTGGAGGGACTTTTAACGGCGTTATTAATTAATAATGACCACTTAACCTACAAACTGACTATAATGAGCACACATATGTTTGACGCTATCTTTTCCATCACCCTTTTTTCAATATTATTTATTACCATCATCACCTTTAGTATTAAAACATTTCTTAATGGACGCGAATCCTACGAGCGCGTAGAAAAACAAGGTAGTAGTGCGCTGGTCTCAAAAAGCTTCATGGAAATGGGGTATTGGCTTTTTATTCCTGTCGCAAATTTTTTCATCCACCGAAATATCAGCCCAAACCAAATATCGTTCATCTCCCTAGGACTTGGATTACTCGCCGGAATAACGGTCGCATTCGGCTTATTTGGATTGGCTGCTACTTTCTTTCTACTTTCTACCATGCTCGATGTTGTTGACGGCAGGGTAGCAAAAGAAACAAACAACATGAATCCCACGGGCATCATTCTTGACTCCAGCATTGATCGTTATGTCGACTTTTTCTTTTTAGCAGGTTTGGTTTTTTTATATCGAGACTCAACACTGCTAATGCTTATTGGCTTAATGGCGATACTCGGATCATTTATGGTGAGTTACTCAACAGCGAAAGCAGAAGCAATGCACGTAACCCCTCCTAGGGGCAGCATGAAACGCTCAGATCGCTTGATCTACCTCATCTTTGGCGCTTGTTTTTCGTCATTATCCGTTGCCTTTTATGACTCAGATAACGGCACAGGATATCCAATGGTATTGGTATTAAGCATCATCGCAATACTGGCAAACTACTCCGCCGTACAACGACTAAAAAGCCTGGCGGAACAGCTTGAGCTTAAAAAAAGAGAAAAAGAACCGGAAGACGAACCAGCGCAAATAATAAACACTTAATCATCTAACATTTATATATGTATGGTTGTATTTGTTAAATCACAGTTTTCTGCCGCATTAGCCACAGTAATTGACTTCCTGATCACAATCATTCTCGTTGAGCTCTTCAATATGTGGTATGTCAGCGGGGTAGCCATTGGAGCGCTATGCGGCGCGATTAGCAATTTTCTTTTAGGCCGTCACTGGAGCTATAGAGCAAGTAATCGCGATTGGCAACACCAATTAACACGATATAGCCTGGTCTCGGGCGGCAGTCTTATACTCAATACAACAGGAGTATACCTATTAACGGATGGACTCGAAATTCAATATCTCGTTTCCAAAATACTCATCGCGATATTAATCACCATTAGCTTTAATTACCCGTTACATCGATATTTTGTATTTAGCCAACGCTAGGGGACTCTTTGGGCCACGGATAGCCTTATGCTGCGAAGCACAGGGAATGTGCGAGAGCGTGCGTAACGATCACTGCTCTCGGACGCCTCCTAGACCTTCACACCTCGAATATAGGACTCGACCTGTACAAAGGCTTCATCGTCAGGAATCTGGCAAGGCGGGTGCTTGCAAAAATAACTTGAAGGCTCGTGCACCACACCAGCAACGCCCCGGTCTAATGCCAACTTAGCACAACGAATGGTATCGATAGCCACTCCCGCAGAGTTTGGAGAGTCTTCAACCGAAAGCCGTAGCTCAATATTCATTGGAACATCACCAAAAAGCTTACCTTCCATGCGAATAAAGCAAACCTTATTATCTTTTTGCCACGCCACATAATCGCTTGGTCCAACATGAATATTCTTTTCATCTAATCTTTCTTCAGCAACTGATTGCACCGCTTCAGTTTTTGATTTTTTCTTAGAGGCTAGCCTATTTTGATTCAACATATTCAAAAAATCAGTATTCCCCCCCGTATTCAACTGATAAGTTCTCTCTAGCTTCACGCCTCGCTTCTTAAATAAATCCGTCAAGGTTCGATGGGTAATGGTAGCACCAAGCTGCGCCTTGATATCATCACCAATAATTGGCAGTCCTTTGTCTTCAAACTTTTTAGCCCAAACGGGATCACTCGCGATAAAAACAGGGATATTATTGACAAAAGCAACACCTGCTTGCAGACAACAATCCGCATAAAAGCGTGTCGCCTCTTCAGACCCAACAGGCAGATAATTCATCAACACTTCAGTCGCGGAGTCCTTTAATAGCTGAACCACCTTTTCTTTACTAGGCTCAGCAGCACTGGAAAGCAAAAAGGTTACTGAATCTTCATAGTTACTCATGTGCTCGGAGTAACCATCCAATACAACCCCCATCTCAACAGTGACTCCAGACTGCGGAAGATCAGGTTGAAACACGGTAGTACAATTAGGTTCTGCAAAAACCGCCTGGTTTACATCAAGGCCTACTTTCCGCTTATCGATATCAAATGCACAAACAACCTCGACATCATTCGGCCTATATCCAGCCAATTCGTAATGCATAATCCCAACGGCTTCGTCTGCGGTCTTGTTTTTGTAATAATGTATACCTTGGATTAATGAAGATGCACAATTCCCGATACCTACAATAGCAACACGAATACTAGACACAGATTACTTCCCTTCCTTACTTTTTACTTAGATTTTGAGGTGTTTTATTTTTTCGATCTTTAATGCCTTACGAGCGATAACGCGATAGAAAAACTCAACGCGAGAAAGATAATCTCGGAAATCTATCACTCATTGACAGGCTTTACTAGAGAGCCGTTACATTTATTTGACACTTTAATTTAGAATTCTGGCCGGTAGTATACGCCAACATGCCCATAGAACGAAAAAATAGTTTTCATTGCAAAGCCCCCCTACTCTTAAAATTTTTCTAGAGTGATCACACACAATACTAACGTAAACATGTAGAGCATGATTAAAAAACAAGCCAAACCAGGATTTGCTTGAAAAACTTTAAGCCAAAACCTTTAAAACTTAAAGTCAAACCCATATATTGCTGAGCAACTTTACTCTCAACAAGCAATAACTAGGAGCCAGTCCGAGAACAGACTAACCAATGTGCTAAACATAAAATCTAAACCAAAAAAATAACTACCGATCAATGAGATACTAATCATGAGCTAACAAAAAATACTACGAATATAAACGACACGTAAGATATAACCCTCTTAACACTCAACTAACTCGATATACCACCATGAAAAAGAAACCTGAGCAACGCTACGCCCCGCTAGAAAAAGTCTTTGACAAAATTATCAGCCCATTTGAAGAATTCATCCACCGCGAAACCACAGCCGGATTTCTTCTCATGATTTGCGCAGTTATCGCACTAATCATCGCTAACTCCCCATTATCAGGTGCTTATACCCAGCTACTACAGACCGAAGTAGGATTTAATTTCGGAGCCTTCGAACTACAAAAAAGCCTACATCATTGGATAAATGACGGTTTAATGGCTTTGTTTTTCTTTGTTGTCGGACTCGAGATTAAACGAGAAATATTAGTGGGTGAACTCTCAGACCCTAGACAGGCCTCACTTCCCATCATTGCAGCAATCGGCGGAATGGTGATGCCAGCCCTGGTATATTTTCTCATAAGCTCCGGCAGCGAAGGTGTAAATGGCTGGGGAATCCCCATGGCCACAGACATTGCTTTTGCG
>JALUUH010000109.1 GCA_027021445.1 Gammaproteobacteria bacterium | reverse complement strand
TGCGAGGTTTTTTGATAAAGATCGTGACGATATAATTCTTCGATAAAAATATGGTCGGCCCGGCGTAATAAATCGGCATATTCTTTTTTCACTTCACCAAGTATACGCACGCCTAAACCTGGCCCTGGAAATGGATGCCGATAAACCATGTCATATGGCAAACCGAGTTCGACACCAAGTTTTCTAACTTCGTCTTTGAATAATTCGCGCAATGGCTCTACTAATTTAAGCGTCATATAATCCGGTAAGCCACCCACATTGTGGTGCGATTTAATCACCTGTGCTTTACCGGTTTTAGAGCCTGCAGATTCAATTACGTCCGGATAAATCGTACCTTGAGCCAGCCATTTCGCACGGCTTAATTTATTTGATTCCTCTTCAAAAATATCAATAAATAAATTACCGATAATTTTGCGTTTTTTCTCAGGATCATCCTGGCCTTTTAAAGCGATTAAGAATCGCTCTTCCGCATTCACTCGAATCACTTTAACGCCCATATGTTTGCCAAAGGTTGACATTACTTGATCACCTTCATGCAAACGCAGTAATCCATTATCCACAAACACACAGGTAAGCTTGTCGCCAATCGCTTTATGTAATAAAGCCGCCACCACGGATGAATCAACACCACCGGATAAACCAAGAATGACTTCGTCGTCCCCTACCTTGGCACGCACGTCTTGAATGCTTTCTTGAATAATATTACCGGCGTTCCATAACGCAGCACATTCACAAACTTTTATTACAAAGCGTTGTAAAATTCTGCCACCTTGTAAGGTATGTGTTACTTCAGGATGAAACTGCACTCCATAAAATTTTCTTTGTTCATCTGCAATACCCGCAATAGGCGCACTATCGGTGCTGGCCATGAGTTTAAATCCCGATGGCATTTCAGTCACTTTATCACCGTGACTCATCCACACATCTAACATCCCAAAGCCTTCTTCCGTCGTATGATCTTCAATGTCTTTAAGTAACTCAGTATGACCGCGTGCACGCACCTGCGCATAACCATATTCGCGTTGTGCAGAGCTTGCAACTTTACCGCCTAATTGCTGCGCCATTGTCTGCATGCCATAACAAATACCCAATAGCGGTAGACCTAATTCAAAAATTATGGGGTAGGCTTTAGGCGGTTCATCGCCTATTACAGACTCAGGGCCACCCGAAAGAATAATACCTTTTGCGTTGAAATCTATAATGGCTTTTTCTTCAACATCCCAGGGGAATATTTCACAATAAACACCAATCTCGCGAATGCGTCGAGCAATCAACTGGGTATATTGAGAACCAAAATCTAGAATTAAAATTTTATGTGCGTGAATATCTGAATAATGCTTGTTCGCAGACTGAGTCATGGTTTTCCATTTGAATAAAGTGAGAAGTGAATCATCGCTTAAGTTTTTCTCTGTGCTCTCTGTGGTAACTTTATTGAACTCTTACGCCCCTGCTAATCAATTCGATAATTCGGCGCTTCTTTAGTAATCGCCACATCATGTACATGACTCTCACGCACTCCAGCACCAGTGATGCGCGCAAATGCCGGTTTCGAACGCATTTCATCAATGGTTGCACAACCGGTATAGCCCATGCTCGCCCTAATTCCACCGAGTAATTGATGCACTATAGCAACCATGCTGCCCTTATACGGAACACGTCCTTCTATGCCTTCTGGCACCAGTTTTTCTTCAGACTGCGCATCTTGGAAATAACGATCACTGGAACCTTGCGCCTGAGACATCGCGCCAAGCGATCCCATACCACGGTAAGATTTATAAGAACGGCCTTGAAATAATTCTATTTCACCTGGCGCTTCTTCAGTACCCGCAAACATCGAACCCACCATGACGGAATAACCACCGGCCACAATCGCCTTAGCCATATCACCCGAAAAACGAATACCACCATCTGCAATAATCGGAACCCCGGTTCCCATTAATGCCTCAGCAACATTTGCAATCGCTGAAATCTGCGGAACACCCACTCCTGAAATAATGCGTGTAGTGCAAATGGAACCTGGCCCAATTCCTACTTTCACCCCATCCGCACCCGCAGCAACCAGTGCTTTCCCCGCCGCAGCCGTCGCGATATTTCCACCAATCAGTTGCAAATCAGGATACTGTTGCTTCACCATCGCCACCCTGTCTAACACCCCTTTTGAATGCCCATGCGCCGTATCCACCACAATCACATCAACACCAGCATCCACCAGGGCGGCGATACGTTCATCGGTTCCTGCTCCCGTACTTACTCCAGCACCCACTCGTAATCGGCCTTGATCATCTTTACAGGCCAGTGGGAAATCGGTTGATTTCTGAATGTCTTTGACGGTAATCATGCCACGCAACTTAAAGGTGTTATTAACCACGAGAATTTTTTCAATTCGGTGTTTATGTAACAACGAAAGTACTTCTGCTTTTTCTGCGCCTTCCTGAACCGTCACCAAGCGTTCTTTGGGCGTCATAATCGTGGACACCGGACTATCTAATTGAGTCTCAAAACGCAAATCCCGACTGGTGACTATGCCAACCAGATCGGCATTATCGACCACGGGAACTCCCGAAATATTATTGGCACGCGTAATCGCCATAACCTCGCGGATACTCGTCGCCGGATCGACGGTAATCGGATCTTTTATTACCCCGCTTTCAAATTTTTTAACATTTCTTACTTCCTGAACCTGTTTCTCAACCGTCATATTTTTGTGGATTATGCCAATTCCACCTTCTTGCGCCAGTGCAATGGCTAAAGCAGATTCTGTAACGGTATCCATGGCCGCTGACACCAGCGGAATATTCAACGATATTCCACGCGTCAATTGCGTTTTTAAATTAACCTCGTTGGGTAATAAGGTAGAAAAAGCAGGCAGGAGGAGTACATCATCAAATGTCAGGGCTTCTTGTTCAATACGCAGCATGTGGGTAATCCATGGCTATAAAAATAGCGCGTGATTATACCGTTTGACCGCCAAACGGTAAACCAGTTACTTTAAGGCATGTCGCCACTTAATGGTTTATTATGGCTTAATTCTCGAAATTATGAATATATATCCGTCAAAAATACTGCAAGACTGCCCATAACATGAAAAAAATAGTAGTTACTGTTATCCTGAGTACCGTGTTCATCACAGGCTGTGCCAGTAAGGAAGCCAATCCCGAGCAACAATCCAGAGAATTCAACATCCTACTTATCGAGGCCGAAAGATCGGTGAAAAAAGCCGCTGCAGTGGGAGGGTTATGGCGCGATACCGAAAAATATATTGCGCAGGCCAAAAAAGCCCATCAACAAGGCAACTATAAAAAAGCACTCAAACAAGTGCGGGCCGCTAAAAAACAGGCAGAACTGGGATACCAGCAAGCCCTAGAACAACAAAATGCGAAACCTTGGTTATTTTAGGCAGCCTGAGAATGATGATCAGCGCGAGAACCAAGCTCCACGACCTCATAGTGAAATAAACATATGCAAACAGAAACCGCCCATCGACATATCTATTCCGTCTCCGATCTAAACGCCGACGTTAAAATGCTATTGGATAAAGCATTCCCTCTACTCTGGTTAGAAGGTGAAATTTCAAACTTTGTTCAGCCTTCCTCTGGACACTGGTACTTAAGCTTAAAAGATTCCAAAGCACAGGTTCGTGGTGCGATGTTCAAAATGCGTAACCGCCTGGTTGATTTCATACCTAGCAATGGCATGCAAGTACTCGTTCGAGCACGCATCGGCCTTTACGAAGCTCGGGGCGAATATCAAATAATCATTGAACACATGGAAGAAGCCGGGGCTGGCGCACTGCAACGTGCGTTTGAAAACCTAAAAGCCCGCTTGCAGAAAGAAGGGCTTTTTGATCAGATTCATAAAAAATCCCTGCCCCGGTTCCCCAGCCGTATCGGTGTTATTACCTCACCTACGGGTGCGGCGATTAGAGACATTTTGCAGGTATTAAAACGGCGATCACCTGCTACTCCGGTGATGATTTATCCGGTTGCGGTACAAGGAGAGTCAGCGGCCCAAGAAATCATAAAAGCACTCGTCCACGCTTCTACCGATGAAATCTGTGATGTGCTTATCCTGGCACGCGGCGGCGGCTCGCTGGAAGATTTATCGGCATTCAATGAAGAAAACCTCGCTCGTGCAATTGCCCAGCTGAACATCCCACTCGTATCCGGCGTAGGCCATGAAGTGGATTTCACCATTGCAGATTTTGTCGCTGATCTGCGTGCCCCAACCCCTTCAGCGGCTGCCGAACTCGTCAGCCCTGACCAACAAGAATGGCGTCATAAATTCAACCGGCTTGAAACCCGTTTGCAATCCACCATCTGTCAAGTGCTAAAAAATAACACCACTTATTTCCGCTTGATGAGCAAACGGTTTCAACACCCCTTACAGAAACTGCAAAGCCAAACCCAACGGGTGGATGAACTGGAACATCGATTGCGTAGACGGATGAACTATATCATCGAAAGCAATAGAGCAAGAAACACGAATGCAAGCAATTTACTGATGAAACATACACCCGCACACGAACTGTCAAAAATCAAACTTAAGATTATCCATTTAGAAAATAAACTCTTAGGGTCGAGAGCCACCCTGTTTGAAACTAAACACAACCGACTTGCGCAATTAAGTCACAACCTAAATACAGTCAGTCCGTTGTCAACACTGGCGCGAGGTTATTCCATCATTCAGCAGAAATCCAGCGGCAAAATTGTCCGCACACTTGCTGATATTCAACCCACAGATAAAATTGAAGCGCGACTTTCTCAGGGCAAACTGCTCTGTCACGTAGAGGAATTATTAGATGATTAAGCAAGAAAAATTTCAGTCAAAATGGCCGCGAAGACTAAGATCCATATTTTTATTACTGAGTATTTTTGTCAGTTTTAACCTACCAGCATTACCGCAAGCGAATAGCGTCCCTGGGGGTGTTGCAATCATAGAACTTGGAGCCTCAGCAGCAAAACCAAGGGTAAAATATAACAACAAAAATGTATTAGTTTTAAAGCAAAATGAAAACTGGGTGGCGGTCATCGGTTTGTCCCTCTCGGCCAAGGCCGGGAAGCACTTTTTAACGATTCAAGAAAAAAATACTGAACGTAAAAAAAGCTTTATGGTAAGTAACAAAACATACAAAGAACAACGCTTAACGATAAAAAACAAACGCATGGTTAACCCCAACAAAATGGATATGACACGCATAAAGAGTGAACGCTCTCGCATCAACAACGCATTAAAGTATTGGCAAGATCATGACGATGTAGAAATGAGATTTGCATTGCCCGTTGAGGGACGATTTAGCAGCCCTTTTGGCTTGCGGCGTTTCTTTAATGATCAGCCGCGTAAACCCCATAGCGGACTTGACATAGCAGCACCTACCGGTACTCCAATAAAAGCACCATCTGCGGGCATAGTCGTCGAAACAGGGGATTTCTTTTTTAACGGCAATACCGTTTTTATTCACCACGGACAAGGCTTGGTGACCATGTATTGCCATATGGACGAAATAAAAGTACAGTCCGGTGATCGCGTAAAACAAGGAGATATTCTCGGTACGGTAGGCATGACCGGTCGAGTGACCGGGCCACATTTGCATTGGAGTGTGAGCTTGAACAACGCACGTGTTGACCCCCATTTATTTATCGCAGATACACACTCCGAATAAATCAGGAATAATATGATATTAAAAAATGTAACCCAACTATTTGAGCTATTCAAAAAAACATCTGTCAAACATTCAAACAAGAAAATTGATACGCTTAAAACTGACAACCTCGTCACTGCCAGCGGAACGATTATTTATAACATCGCCTATCTTGGCTACTACAATATCGTAAGCGACGATGGAACACTGTACACACCGTTTAATATCCAACATTTTCCAAAGATCATGCGAAATAACATGCGTGTCCGGTTTACCTTACAAGTTTTTCCCGAAGTACAAAGCATTCATCAAAATGGAAAAACTTCGCGTTTAATTAATGCATATCAATTAAACCTAGATTACAACAACGCATAACAGCAACCAGCAAATAAAATCTGAATTCCCCCCTCGCCCCGCTTAATTTTATTTGAAAATTGGCAACCACCGAAACACTGCTCGGAACTAGCCGCGCTATCATCGTTATAACAGCGGTCTTATGTACTGGCTTTTTTGTATACATATTGGCGAACATGAACAACGTCATCATATTTGGTATTATAACCGGTAGCGCAATAATGCTCGCATTGGTGTCTGATCTATTTCTTGCACCTGCGTTAATGAAAATGCTCTATGGAAAGAAAGACAATCACGGGCGTAGCCCAATAATAGATTCAGGGAGAGAATAATGGCTAAACAACCTAATTATTTACTAATACTGGGTTTTGCACTGTTTGCAGTATCTTTTGCAAGCATTGCGGATGATGCAGAAGCACGGAAAATTATGGAAACAGTGGATGCACGAGATAACGGAGACAATCAAACCGCCGAATTAGAAATGATACTTATCGACAGAAAAGGCAAGCAACGAATTCGAAAAATGCGTTCTATGAGCAAAGACTTTGGCAAAGATACTAAACGCATCATGTTTTTTATACAGCCAGCAGATATCAAGAACACCGGATTATTAACATACGACTACGATGCGTCGAATAAAGACGATGACCAATGGTTGTATTTACCCGCATTACGCAAAAGTAAACGAATATCGGCAAGCGATAAAAGCGGCAGTTTTATGGGGTCAGACTTCACCTATGCCGACATGAGCACATTTGATTTGAACGACTACGACTACACCCTGAAAAAGGAAATGGAGATCCAGTCAATCCCTGTTTGGGTGATTGAAAGCATTCCCAGCTCAGACGATATAATCGATGAAACCGGATATACGAAGTCTCTATTATTTGTGCGTAAAGATAGCCACGTCATTACTCGTGCCATTAATTGGATTAAAAAAGGAAAGCGATTAAAATACATGGAAATAAAAAGCTTAAAACTCATTGACAATATCTGGACACCGACTGAAATTCACATGACCACCAAAAAAGGCAAAACAAACATCCATAAAACCATCCTGAAATTTAGCCATGTTAAATACAATCAAAATTTAGATGAGAATCAATTTAGCATTCGTCAGCTCGAAAAAGGTCTATAGACACTCAATGAATTACTTGTTTTTCCCCTGTAGTATATTGCTATTATCTATCTTCACCATAAGCCATGCTGATACTTTTGATAATGAACTCGCATCATTGTTAGAAGGTTTTGACACGAATCAGGCCGCAATGACAGATGAAGAAGATGAAGAAGATGCGGAGTTAGAAGCGCTGCTGAATGAATTTGAAAAAACGACTACCTTAGAGTCTGATGTTGCTTCTAGCTTTCAGGCAACACAAAAAAGAAAATGGGATTTAGTTTCTCATGGCTCGTTCAGTGGCTCTTACAATTTTCAACAAGATGAACCCGTAGAAAACGAAACAGACTATCGTCTATCGCGTTTAAAATATAAACTCATCCCCGAATTTAAACTGGAAATTTCGAACTCATGGAACACCTTTATTAGCGCAAATATCTTTTACGACTATGCCTATTTCATCAATGGTGAAAAAAACTATCGCCAAGAAGTTATTGATACCTACCAATCTGAAATTGAATTCCGTGAGGCCTATATACAGGGAACAATAACGAATTATCTCGATATTAAAGTCGGCCGCCAAATCGTTGTATGGGGAAAATCAGATTCTATACGCGTAGTAGATGTATTAAACCCACTTGATTTTCGAGAACCCGGAATGATGGACATTGAAGATTTACGGTTACCCGTCGGCATGATAAAAACCGATTTTTACTATGCTAACTGGAACTTAAGCGCAATAGTTATTCCCGAAATTAGATTCAACAAGACCCCCCCGCTTGGCAGTGACTTTTATTTAGGCCAAGGCGATCCAATCGCGGAAAATATTCCAAACAGCATTGTTAATCCAGAATTTGCAGTTTCTTTAAACAGTACATTTAGTGGCTGGGATTTATCCTTCCATGCCGCACAAGTTTATGATGATATACCTTATGTTAAAATGAATAATTCTACACCTGCTACCTTAAACCACAGCCGTATAAATTTGGCCGGTGGCGCCACTAATTTTGTATTAGGCAATTGGTTATTCAAATCAGAAACGGCGATCATTGACGGCTTGGCTTTTTCCAATAGCAATAATTTATTGCGCCGCCTCGATGTTATGTTTGGTTTTGATTACACAGGCATTCAAGATATCGTGTATTCCGTAGAAGCCGTTAACCGACGCTTGTTAAACTATAATATCGCTTTAGAAGAATTACCTGATCTGACATTAAGAGATGAAGAGCAAATTGCACTTCGCTATACGGGAAATTTTTTCCGTGAAAAACTCCAACTCGTCGCCCTGCTATCCATCTTCGGCACATCGATAGACGATGGTGCTTTTTATCGAGGATCTGCTGAATATGAAATCTTTGACGCTTTTTCTATTATGGTCGGAGGAATTGTATATCAAGCACAAAAAAACAATGCGAATAGCATACCCAGCAAGATTGCAAAAAATGACCGCGTATTTTTTGATTTAAGATATAGTTTCTAGGAGGCTATCCGAGTACAGCGCCTTGTTATACGCTGTTAAACATTTAATTACACCTGCATGACTTTTTAATGACTCTGGAACTAATTCCAAAATCCTCCCTGTGCTAGGCTAGTTGTCGCCTCCATTAGGGGCGGGGTTATAAACCTTGTTTTATGGTGACTATTCTTTTCACTAGGCGACTGCTAATACCTTTTATGAAACCTTCTTGTTTTATTTTATTTATTTCTTCGGCAATATCATTTTTTGCCCTGGCCATGAGTTCATGGTGGTAGTCGGTTTTAGGTAATACGCCGACTTGTTGCATGTCGGCTAAGCCTGATTCTCTGGCATGGTCTTGGAAACCCGCGTTTTTCCAAAAGAAGGCACCGGGCATGGTTGTGGGGATGACTAATACATAAAATAATGCACGTCCTATCACTGCGGTTGCAATGATGAAGGCACTTAGTGCTAGCCATGCAAATACACCGATATAGCCATCAATGGCGGTTATGGAAAGTATTCCTACCAGGATTATTGCGCTGATTAATGCCATATTGCGAGCTTGGTAGGTTTTTCCAAAGGTGGATTCTTGCACGAGTTGTGCTGCCGCACCTTCACCACCGGATTTTTCTAAATCTTTTTTATGTTGATACAAGCCATAGCCTTCGATCAATAAACCAATGAATAAAATGGGCGCGAGCAAACTAATGACGGGGCCAAAACTTTCCGCTTGCAGCGCTAATGATAGGCTAAATGCAACAGCCACTAATAAGGCACCAAGGGCGAGTGTATTGCCAAAAAATGTGGTTAATACTTGCCAATGATTCCAAAAAGGACGTGCTTTGATGCGATAGATTTTATGCATGGCATAAATAAATATCGGCCCCATGACCAGCGCTAATAGTCCAACGATATTAGATGCCGTGCTGACGACGGTAGCAGGTAAAAAGGATAATAAACCCGATTCTAATACGACATAGACAGAAAAGAGGCTAAAAAAGACGGCGAGCGAGGCAACTTCCCGGCCCACTGGTGAATACTTTAAGTTATTAAACGCACGATAAAAACGATGCGGTTTTCCGAGATGCAGGGTAGACATTGCGAGACCAACCACTTGTATTGTAAACATGAAGACTAATAAACTTAATACGGTTTTAGGGTTGCTCGCACTCGATAATTCGGTGATCCCTAATAGGGGTGCTAAATAGAGAATGGAAAAGGCACCAACAACTGCTTGTGATATTAGGGTAAATATTACCAGTGGGTTTTCGCGTGAACTGAGCTTGGAAAAATTCCATTCTTTGTTCCCGTTTTTGTGCTTGGGTTTAATAACGGGTTTGCTTTTGTATTCGCCCTGCCCTTGCTCATCTCTTTGGTATCTCAGCGGTTGTGAATCCGTCCGTGTCATTTCTCGCGGTAGTGAACGGGTTTGTTGAAAACGAATATTGGGGTTAGTAATCGCTGGGTCTGGAAAACCGGGTATTTGGACTTTAGCCTGCTCGCGGTTTTCAGGTTTGGTTTCGATTACGCCAAAATCTAAGGCGCCACCAAGACAGGCCGCTGCACACGCAGGCTTTAAGCCGACTTCTAGACGATCTACACACATATTACATTTAGAGACTTCACCTTTGGATAAATCAAGCTGTGGCGCGTTATAGGGGCAAACCCAGGTGCAGTAACCGCAACCGAAACAGGTATCAGGGTCTTGTAATACTGCGCCGTATTCGGCGTATTTGCTATACGCACGGGTAGGACAACCTTTTAAGCACACGGGGTCGTCGCAATGATTACATGCCATCGAGATATTGAGTCGCTGATAGGCCGGATAGCTTCCGCCTTCTATGTAACCCACAGAACGAAAACTTAAATGGGCTGGTAAATCATTTTTTTCACTGCACGCAGCTTCGCAGGCATGACAGCCAATGCAGTTATCGGCGGTAAAATGAAAACCATGTTGCTTGTAACGATTGGGGTTTTCGCTAATCCCTTGATCGCCATTAATGTTGAGGGATTTGCCACGCGCTGCATCATCTTCGGCAACGGTCGCAATGTTTGTTCCCCACTGATTTTTTTCGGCAGTTTCTACGTCGGGTATAAATGCATAACCGGGTTCGTCTTTTCGAACTTCAAACATATTGGACTCCTACTGCTTTAAAATGCTCTATTAGATTTATTGGTAATGGCGGCCGCTTCTTGCTTGCTTACCATTTCAATACGCACGGCGCATTGCTTAAATGCAGGCTGCCGAGAATGAGGATCTAATAGGCCAAGACTTAGTCGATTAACACATTCATGAAAATGAAAGGGAATAAAAACCATATTGCGAGGTACACGCTGAGTCAGCTGCACTAAGACCACGGCATCGCCACGCCTTGAGGCAAGGCGAACATAGCTCATATGTGTGATGCCTAGTTCGGCCGCTGCATCTGAATTCATTTCCATATAGGGCGTTGGACTGAATTTATTAAGATTGCCGATTTTTCCGGTTCGGGTACGGGTATGGAAATGCTCGACCACTCGCCCACTATTAAGCCAGAATGGGTATTTTTCATCAGGGACTTCATTGTTATCAATAAAATCGAGTGGAATTAGTTTTGCTCTTTTATCCGGGTAATTAAATACGCCGTCTTCGTATAACCGTGCTGAACCTTGTTCGGCCTCTTCTTTCATAGGCCATTGGAGGCCACGGTTTTTTTCGATTTTTTCATGTGACATGCCTGAAATATCAAGAAATCGGCCTTTGGATAATTCACGCATTTCATCAAACACGGCGGAAGCCGATTCTGGAAATTCGATTTTGTTACCATTGGCAAAACGTTTTGCCATTTGGTTAAAAATCCAAAGGTCTGGTTTTGATTCAGCATGCGGTGGCAAAACGTTGCTAATGAAATTAACCCGTCTTTCGGTATTGGTCATGCAGCCTTCTTTTTCTGCCCATAAGCCCGCTGGAAAATAAACATGGGCGTATTCGGTGGTTTCTACATCTCTATAGGAATCTTGCACTACGCAAAATTCTAAGTTTTCGAAGGTTTTGCGAATACGTGCGGTATTTGGCATGGAGGTCATTGGATTGGTAGCGATAATCCACAAGCCTTTTATTTGCCCGGTTTCAATCGCCGGAAAAATATCGGTTTGGAATAAACCGCGTTTTTTCGGGAAAAACTCAGGATCGATTCCCCAAAATTTGGCGATATCTTCGCGGTCTTGTTCTTTTTCTAAGGCGCGATAACCGGGTAAACCTGAGCACGATGACCATTCACGTGTGCCCATGGCATTACATTGACCGGTAATGGAAAGACTGGTGCCGCCCTTTTTACCGATATTGCCGGTGATTAAATTCAAACTATTAATGCCAACCACGCCATCAGAGCCATGCGTACTTTGGTTAATGCCCATGGTCCAGATACTCATTGCAGCATCTGCTTTAGCATACAGCCTAGCGACGTTGCGGATGGTATCTTCATCGATGCCACATTGCTTTGCAGCCATAACCGGGTTGTATTTTTCGACGAGTTTTTCAAATGCTTCAATGTTTGATGTATGCGCTTCCATATAGGCTCGATCTTCTAAGCCTTCGTCGAGTATTACGTGGGCCAAGCTATTCAGTAGAACGACATCGGTTCCCGGTGTAATCGGCAAGTGCATATCGGCAAATTGTGCAAACATGGTGACCCGCGGATCCACCACGATTAACGGAAATTTTTTCTTTTCCAGCGCTTGTTTCAAACGCCAATAGATGACCGGATGTTGCTCTGGTAGATTGGAACCAAATGCCATGAGGCAGTCAGTATGGGAAAAATCATCATAGCAACCCGGTGGACCATCGGAGCCAAATGAACGTTTATAGCCCGATACGGCCGAGGCCATGCACAGCGTAGTATTGCCATCGTAGTTATTAGTACCAATAACACCGCGCGCAAGCTTACCTAAGGTATAAAATTCTTCGGTCAGTATTTGTCCGGTTGAAACAATCGCAAAGCTGTCTCTGCCGTATTGTTGCTGGATGCGTTCTATTTCAGCAGCGGTTTTATCAAATGCCGCATCCCAGGTGGTTTCTTTATAATCTTCAAATATTTTATCCCTCATTAATGGCACCGTTCCGCGGCCCGCTGAGGTAAATAATTCGTGTTCAAAAATTCCTTTTAAACAAAGCTTGCCCTGGTTTACGTCGGCATCACCGACGCCTCGTGCTTTAATGCCCTCGCCTTTTTTGTTAACTCCTACTTCGATGGAGCAACCAGTAGAGCAATATCCACAGGTGGTATATTTCCAGTCTACGACTTCTTCCTGTTTGCCAGGCAGTTTTATTTCATTTTTAATCGGGCGCGTAAATAGCATTTTAGTATCCCAAATTTATTCGTGAGGTTTTAGAGTTGCACAAATACAATATTGTTTTCGACTTTAACCGGGTACTTTGCCGCACAACCTTCATCCGGTGCGATGACTTCGCCATCTTCTAATTGTATGACCCAATTATGCAACGGACAGGTGACCTTTTTGCCATGCACAATACCTTGTGAAAGCGGGCCACCTTGATGAGGACAGCTGTCTTTTAAAGCAAAAACTTCATCATCACTGGTTCTGAAAACAGCAACATCTCCTGCTACAGTGCTGATAACACGAGAACCTAACTGTGGTATGTCTTCTAGTTTTCCTACTTCAATAAAATGGGTCATTGTTTTGCCTTTATTTTTTCGCGTTGTTACTCAAATGTTTAGCCTAAATATTTAGCTAAAATACTAATTAAGATACTTCTTTCAAGGTAACAAATTGATGTTTTTGGAAATCACCAGTGGTTCTTTCTGCCCATGGATCCTTTTGCACATAGGATTGTGATTCAATAAATCGCTGCGATAGTTTTTTTCGGTTGGCTTGATCTTCCACAACATGTGCTTTCACATAGGACAATCCAACTCGCTCTATCCACGGTGCTGTGCGTTCTAAATAGTGCGCTTGCTCGCGATACATTTGGGTGAACGCATTGCAATATTCGATCACTTCCTCTTCACTGGTGACTTTGCATAATAAATCGGTTGCTCTTACTTTAATACCACCATTACCGCCAACATGTAGCTCATAACCCGAATCAACCGCGACCACGCCAAAGTCTTTGATGGTGGCCTCTGCACAGTTTCGTGGGCAACCAGATACAGCAATTTTATATTTATGCGGCATCCAAGAACCCCAGGTGAGTTGCTCGATTTTTATACCGAGCGCCATGGAGTATTGTGTTCCGAAACGACAATGTTCTTTACCAACACAGGTTTTTACGGTGCGCAGCGATTTACCATAGGCATGACCTGAAACCATTCCAGAATCATTGAGATCTTTCCACATGAGCGGAAGATCTTGTTTTTTGACACCGAGTAAATCAATCCGTTGGCCACCGGTTATTTTAACGGTGGGCACCTTATATTTATCGGCGACATCGGCTATCGCACGTAATTCTTTGGGATTGGTCACGCCACCCCAGATACGCGGAACCACGGAATAAGTACCGTCTTTTTGAATATTCGCATGCACACGCTCGTTGATATAACGCGATTGCGGATCATCAACTGCTTCTGCCGGCCATGCCGCTAAGGCGTAATAGTTTAATGCCGGTCGACACGCATGGCAGCCATCGGGGGTATTCCAATCCATGTGTTTAATCACGGCTCGATAACTTGTTAATTTATGCGCTTTGACGGCGGTTTGAATCTCTTCATGGGTATGCTCGGTACATTTGCAAATTGATTTTACGTTGCTGGCGGCTGAATAATCGCCACCTAAAGTAGAAGCAATGATTTGCTCGACAAGGCCGGTACATGAGCCACAAGATGCCGAGGCTTTAGTATGGGCACGTACATCATCTAAGGTGAATAAGCCCTTGGTGGTTATCGCCTTGGTGATCTCACCTTTGCAAACACCGTTACAGCCACAGACTTCAGTGGCGTCACTCATTTGCGAGGCTAGGTTATGTCCACCATGGCCTGAATCACCTAGATGGGCTTGCCCAAAAAGTAAATTATCGCGAATATCCGAGATGTCTGTTTCATCCCGCAGGAGTTGGAAATACCATGCACCATCAACCGTATCGCCGTACATGACAGCACCACTGATTTTATTGTCTTTGATTACGATTTTTTTATAGATACCGCGTGAGACATCTTTCATGACAAGCTCTTCACTGTGCTCGTCACCATTGAAATCACCCGCAGAAAATAAATCAATACCGGTTACTTTCAATTTTGTCGAGGTCACAGAACCTTGATAACGCCCTATTCCATATTCGGCAAGATGATTGGCACAAACCTTTGCTTGTTCAAATAACGGCGCGACAAGTCCATAGGTGGAACCTCGGTGTTGCACACATTCACCAACGGCATATATTGTGGGATCGTAAGTTTGCATCGTGTCATCGACTACAATGCCGCGTTCGGAATAGATACCTGCACTTTCGGCAAGTGCGATATTGGGTTGAATACCCACGGCCATTACTACGATGTCGGCGGCTATTTCTACTCCGTTTTTGAAACGCACGGCGGTTACTCTGTCATCACCGATAATGGCTTCGGTGGAGTGTTCCATTAAAAATTGCAGACCTCTCTGCTCTAACGAGGTTTTCAGCATGTTTCCAGATACCGAGTCCATTTGTCGATCCATTAAGGTATCGCTCAAATGCACAACGGTGACATGCATGCCTTGCAACATTAAGCCATTTGCGGCTTCTAAGCCAAGCAAGCCACCGCCAATGACGACGGCGTGTTTATGCTTTTTGCTGGCATCTAACATTTGATCTACGTCATAAACATCACGAAAACTGATAACACCGGGTGTGTCAATCCCTGGAATGGGGATCATGAAGGGATTAGAACCGGTACTTAACAAGAGACGATCATAAGATGAGGTGGTGCCGTCTTCCGAGGTCACTGTTTTCTTTTTACGATCGATGCCAACGACTTTTTTTCCCTTAATTAAGGCAATATCGTTATCTTTATACCATTGCTCATCATTGAGCATGATCTCGTCCAAGGATTTCTCTCCGGCTAGAACAGGGGAAAGTAATATTCTATTGTAGTTGCCGTATGGCTCTGCACCGAAAACGGTGATATCGTATTTCTCTGGCGCTATTTTCAAAAGTTCTTCTAAGGTTCTGACGCCTGCCATACCATTTCCAACTAATACCAATTTTTCTTTCATGCTAATCCTCAAAATAAATCGCTTTGAGGCTATTCTGCAACTGCTAGGCCATTATGCAACACAAGGTATAAGCATATGTTATTTATAAAAAATAAGAGTATGACCTTCTATATATTGAGGTGAAAAAAGCCGATAACCGCACCAGTTTAGTGCGGATAGTATATCCTTGGTGCGTGCGCACTGCGGCTATCGGTAGGAGCTTGCCTGAGAATCTATTACAGCTCACTTTGGAAGAGATTACAGACCGAAACCTAAAACGGGTTCAGAATGTTCTAAATACGCCAATGCAAGGCTTTATACTCAATGCCTAAGGATTTAGCTTATGAGCTCATGCAGTCGCGATAGATTTTCTTGGTCTTTTCACTGGGTTTGATGTCGCCAAATTTACTCAATGATTGCTCGCACTGCTTATAAACAGAATTTGCCTCTGCTTTACGCCCAACTTGCTGATACGCGAGTATGAGCTGCTGATAAAATGACTCTACTAAGTGATCAACTTCTATGGTCTTTTGATAAAAACGAATGGCATTGTCAAATTGTGAGGACTCAAACCAAAATTTTCCGATTTGTTCTGCGATCCTGATAAAACGGCTGCGTTCTTTTTCTCGTTTTATAAACACCCAGGGTTTTTCACTTTCAAGGCTCAAAAAAGAACCTTGATATAAATAAAATAATTCCATCTCTATTTGCTCAATAGCGGCGGAATCTATTACCGGTTTTTGCAATTGTAGTATTACCTGTTTTTCCATCATTTCAAATGCCCAAACATCGGTCCAGCAAAGAGCGGGATTTAAACTCAATTTAGCGCCGTTCAATAGTAGCGATTTATCACAGCCTAATAGTTTTCTTAAACGATACAAGGTTGTATTAAATGAGTGATGCGCCATATCTCCTTCGGCATCTGGCCATAAGCAGTCGGTAATTTTTGTTTCACTCACTTTTTGACCGCCATAGGAAACTAATACTTTTAACAACTCTAAAGGTTTGGCTTGGCTTTTTCCTGAAGCCGCAATCACTTTATCGTATTGCGAGAGGGTAAAATGACCAAAAGAAGTAATTTTTACTTGCCAGGGCCAGCGCTCCAAGCCAAAAAATTCTGCATCCGGTGACAATCTGTTCTTGATAATTAATTCTTTGACATATGGCGTTTCAATGTTTTGCAATAATGCAATTCCACACAATTTAGACATCACTTCTGGCCGCCACCATATTAGGCTTAAGAAATGATTTTCGCGTGCGAATTTGAATCCTTTTTTTAAATAATCAATTCCTGCAACACTTTGATCATCCGATAAATGGAAATAGGCCAGCATCAAAAAACTATGGTGTTTGAAATGACGACTGCGTAGTGAATCCGCCGCGTCGTTCACTTGCTTAATCAATGTGATGGCTGCCGATTTTTCGCCTTGCTCAAACAACATTTGGGATAATGCAATGTCTACAAATGTTTTGGGAAATGGCGAGCCTGCATCCGTTGCCAAATCATGCGCAAACTTTATCTTTTCGAGCGCTTGAGGATAGTCTTTTTTGAGTACGGAAACCCAAGCACCTAGATAGTGATATTGAGAACCGTCAAGAAAGCGTCCACCGCTTACAGAATGG
The DNA here is from genome assembly GCA_027021445.1 of Gammaproteobacteria bacterium. GTDB lineage: Bacteria > Pseudomonadota > Gammaproteobacteria > S012-40 > S012-40 > JALUUH01. Next base: position 16,386 of record JALUUH010000109.1, on the reverse strand, counting down.
GACATTTGCTTTAAATAAGCCCCTGCACCTGAAAGTTGTCCAGAGGATAGTTTGCCATAAGTGCCTTGCGCATTTAGCATGAAATCCCAGATGTGGATGCCAAATTGCTTGGCCATGGCAAGTCCAATCGTAACGCACTCTTCACAGCGACTTGGTTTTAAACCCAACCAAGCATACATGGCTTCCATTGAATACCAGATAATTTTGGTAAGTGGTAAAACATCGGGCTGGGTAATATTTTCGCGCACGGATTCCATGATTACCCGACATTTAGGTAAGTCTGCAATCCAAGAATAATAGAGTACTAAGCAATTACCAATGGTAATTTTTTGGTTGATATTGAGCGCGCTCTTGACCAGCGCTAAACTTGCCATTTCCCATTGAGTGAAGTTAGGGTGATCCGGTTGTCGAAAGACCAAAGCCATGAACATTGCCGAGGTCACACTGGCTTTTGTTTCAATATTGCATCCAGCTGGAAAATCAGACGGTAAAAAGCTTAATTCACTAATCCAAAAATCGAGTTCTTTAAACGCTTTCCACTCGTGAATATAAGTCGCGACACAGCCTGCCCAACACAACCACTTTTTATTGATGTCAGTATTGATTAAAGAATAGTTGTCGTACGCTAGCTTATATTGATAACGCGCTTCATTGGTATCATAAGGCATGACGGCCCGTGCTCTCCAATATGAAAAACAAGGATTTTTTTCGAGTATGTTAGTTGGAATTTGCTGAAACCACTTGGCAACGGTATTCCCTCTTCCCTGCTCAATCAGTACGTCGGTATAAGTTTCAGCAATTCTGCTGAGTTCGCCCCATTGCTGCGCTGCAAACCAATAAGTGATGGCATGATCAATTAATCCTTGTTTTTCTAGGCATACAGCCGCTCTTTGTTTTATCTGTCGAATATCTGCTGTAGACCACTCTTCGTTGATCCGCGAACGCAAAAACCGTCTGAATAACGGATGCAACTGATACTCGTTTGAGGAGTAACTTAGTTTTTCGGTAAACGAATGATTATTGTATAGTCGTTCTATAATATGCGGTGAATTTTTGATCCCCGTTAGCTCAGTCGCAATTTCTGGGTCAAACCGCGGTAAAAAAGCAATCTGAAATAAAAATGATCTTTCGACCTCACTTAATTGATTAAGTATTTCGCCAGAAAAGTAGTTCAGTAAAATATCAGAATTGGTTAAATCGAGTTTTTCGGGTACCTTTTTGACATTTCGAATAAAGTCACAAAACAATACGGCGCCGGCTACCCAGCCATTAATCTGTGGTTTTGCACTCTCTAACAACTGCATCTCTTTATCACAAAAACCCCACAAACGTCCAAGCGCATCTATTTCATCGGAAGTAAAACGTAAATCATTCCATCCAATGTATTCAATTTGTTGATTTACAATAAATCGTGCTAAGGAAGCTGGTGGCTCTGTCCGGCTTAAGAAAATGATTGAGCTACGACTCGGCAGTGCGCGAATGAAATGTTTGATTAATTGATGAATGATGGAATCATCGGGTAACTCTTGGTATTGGTCTAAAACTAAAATAAAGGGTTGATTAATACTCTCACACAGTAATTGAAAAAACTGGCGTGCATAAACTTCCACAGAAGGTAGGAATTCAGGCTTTAAAGGGGTTACCCAGTTATTCGGAAACCGACATTTTTTTTTGATATTTTCAGACAAATAATGGAAAAAAGTCGCGGGGTCTTCATCGCCCGCTTCGATTTCATACCAAATAATGACGGGGGTCTTATCTTTAACATAAGTCGATACTAAATTAGTTTTTCCTGAGCCAGGAGGCCCACTCACCCAAGCTACCGGCTTAGCATTATCACCTTCAAAACGTATAAGAAGATTATCTCGCAGAAGGTTTTTACCTATATTTTCAGTACGCTCAATCACCCAACACCTGTAAACTTGAAAATCATAGTCAATTTATAAAATACTCCACTCTGCAAATGAATGTTCGCCGTAATCATTAAGCTTATTATCTTCTAGCGCGTGTTTTAATTCAACTTCCCGGCTTTTGTTTTTATCGAAGAATGCTTAAGCAAGGAGATTTTAAACTGGGTTAAGCGCTCAAAAGACGATTCCATTTTGGGTATATCATGCTTTTCTAAGTGTCGAACAAATTCGTTGCAGATAGTTGACAGCTCATTTATTCCAAATGGGCCAGCCATTCCCGCCATTTTATGCAGCAAATTTTTCAGTTCCATTAGATCATCTTGCTGATAGGAAACGTTGATTAAGTCGTAAAGTAAATCGACTTCTTTTGCAAATTTAGCCTGTAAAATTTCGGGAAACTCATTTGCAACAGCAGCATAAGCGGCTACGTGGCCAGCGGATTGGCTTAATGGGGTGGCTGGATGAGAACGCTTGCCGATATTCACCCTTTCTAACACAGCCCATAAATTGCGACTACATACTGGCTTAAGTAATATTTCCTCAATCAGCGAAGGATCCAGCTGCTCATTTTCCTGAATAAATACATCAGCAGTAAGCACTACAATAGGCACCCGATTAATACTATTATCCATATTCCTTATTATTTTTATTGCTTCTATTCCATCCATTTTCGGCATATGAATATCCATGAATATAATATCTACATTTTCGGTTTTATAGAGTTCAATCGCCTGCTCACCGTTAACGGCTTGAATAACAGTAACATTTTTTTTCTCGAGAAAGCTAGTCATCAAAATCATATTATACTTATGATCTTCTGCGACTAACGCTTTGCAACTGGGGAATTTATTATTTATTTCTTCGTCGGATATAAATTCTGTTCTGGCTTGGGCATTAAACTCTACTAATTCAGTTAATAAGACGTGTTTGCGAATCGGCTTTTCGATCATTGAAAAATTTTCATCCGCCAATAGTTGAGATGAGTGGATGGTTATTCTATTCGGAATAAGAAAGATTAATTTAGCAGCAAAAGTGGCTCTTATTTTTTTATACAGAGACTTAATATATTCCTTAGATGAGGAATCAAAACCCAAACCCACGATGACTCTAGTTAACAGGGTGCTTTGTTGAAGTTTGCTCAGCAGAAGATCTATATTTTTGACAATGCATACGTTGGCTTCCCAGTCTAGCAACATATTTCTGATTGCTCGACAAATTATGGGATGATCTTCCAATAAAATGATTTCTACACCTTGTAGTAAAGGTGCTTTTGTTTCATCAGAAGAAATATTCTGTTTACTAGCCCACCATTCTGCACAAAACTCAGATCCTTTGCCTAATTGGCTTGTAACGAAAATATCACCTTCCATCATGTTAATAATGCGCTTAGCAATAACTAATCCTAGGCCGGTTCCACCAAATCGACGCGTTATACTTGAATCAATTTGAGAAAATGCATTAAACAAACGCGGGATATCACGTTGTGAAATACCGATTCCCGTGTCTTTTATAGAAAGGTTAAGTTTAATCGCGGCTGTTGTTTCTGCATGTGAGCTTACCTCAATAATAACAGATCCTTTCTCGGTAAACTTTATCGCATTATTAACAAGATTAGTAATAACTTGACTTATCCGAGTAGGATCTCCTTTTAACAACTCAGGAACATTAGAGTGCATTAGCAAAACAATGATTAATTCTTTTTCCTGAGCTATTGGTGCTAGCATGCTAACTATATTTTCAAGACAATCTCGCAGATTAAAATCTATTTCCTCCAAACTAACATTTCCTAATTCTAGCTTGGAAATATTAAGAATATCGTCAATAAGAGCGAGCAGCTGATTCCCTGATTGGTAGATGGTAGCTAAATGGTCTAATTTTTCTCTTTCATTATGGCTGGTTTCAATGAGTTTTGAAAAACCAATGACAACATTAACCGGCGTACGTATCTCATGGCTCATTTTAGCGAGAAATTCCATTTTTTCTCTTCCCGCTTCTATTGCATATTTTCGAGCACAATCGAGTTGATAATTATTTTTTTCGAGTTCTTTTACGGTGACGATTAGTTCAGCAGTTGCTTGTTCTATTTTATGCTTCAGCTGAATTTGCGAAGACTCAATAGTCTCTGCCAGTCGGTTAAAACCTTTTTCTAACTCTGCTATTTCACCGCTTGTACTTTCATTCACGCGTATACCATATTGACCATGGGATAATTGCCGTACATTTTTAGCAAGGCGTATGATGGGATCAGTCACACTACTACTCATTCTTATTGCTAATAGAGCGCTAAAAAATATTCCGACAAAAACAGCGAGTAAACTATTGAGTATGATATTAGTCTTTAGATCCGAGATTTTGCGTGTATCTAAAGTAACGGAGACATAAGCCAGTGGAGCGTTTGGAATGGCCTTGACAACACTCGAAAAAGTGCGCAGATGATCGCGACGGCTTTCTTGCTTAAGACGATCCTTATTCTTTATTTGATTAACAAGAATACGATGATCCTTGTCACGCACAATGATTTGAACGACGTCAGGATCCTGCAGTGTTTTCTCTACCAGTTTATGAATTTGCTTTATATTTTCTGAAAACAAACCTAGTTCAACGACAGAATCAATATAATCTATTAATACTTGACCTTTGTTATTAAGTGCTCGCTTCGCTTGTTCAATTTGACTATTCGCGGTAAAGAAGCCTAGTATTATAACACTGACAATAACAGGTATTATTGCGACAAGTAACAACTGCTTTCGTATGCCCCAGCCATTGAAAAAACGATCTATACACGATTTTGTCATCAACTTATTCTAGAGCATGTGGTCAACAAAATAAAAATCTATAGGAAATTAATTTATATTATTTAATCATTGATAAGATCGTCAGCTTCGAATAGACCTAGCTCTTTTGCGATCAATACTGACTGCATGCGATTACTCACCTTAAGTTTCTTAAATATCGCAGTGACGTGAATTTTAATCGTATATTCTGATAATTCAAGTTCATTTCCAATATCTCTATTGGTTTTTCCTCTCGCTATACCGATCAATACTTGCCGTTGTCGGTCAGTTAATAATGGGATTGAGCCATCTGCTTCAAGAAGAACATTTTTTTCAATTCTGTCAGCAACGTCTGCTGCTGTTGACATGAAACCCTTTGTTGGCACATAGACACCTCCTACAAGCACCAATCTAATTGCACTAATCATTACTTCCCGTGCTAAAGATTTAGGGATAAACCCAGCAGCTCCATAGTCGATTGATTTGCGCATGTCTTTAGAGTTTTCTGAAGCAGATAACACCGCAACGGTTTGTTCTGGCCAGTCGTTACATATTCTTTTTAATAGGGAGAGGCCCTTGGATCCTGGCATCATCAGATCGAGCAATATGAGATCAAACGTATTATTGTTTTCTAATAATGCAATCAAGCTAGCAGAGTCTTCAGCTTCTAAAACCTCGGTTTCATCCCCAAAGTGGTTCTTTAAAGAATAAATAACTCCCTCCCGGACAATGGCATGATCATCTGCAATTATAAATTTCAAAGATCACTCCCAATAATATTTATTCAATTATTTCTAAACAATGTTAGACATTCACTCAAGTAAAAATCCATTACTTGTTGCAGCTATGAGTAGGTACTAGCTTACACAGAATTGAAATTATTATCTATTTGTTAAATTTCTGATGTAACGATTCAGCGTCGCTGCTTTCTTATAAGGACAAATGCGGGGTATTATTCCAAGCATAGACGGCTTCAACGATATTTCCACCACCCAAATAATTCACTGATTTACATAAATTCGCAACAATGGCCTGCCCTCGTCCCGATTTCATAGTTTCATCCGGCAGGGTATTACTTGTATAATCAATCTCATTATAATCAAAACCATTTCCTGAGTCCTCGACTACGATTGTTATTTCACCACCACCGCCAATGGTTTTTTGAGAAAAACTAACTTTAATATATGCATGCTCCGTCGCTTTAAGTAACCTTTCTCGCTCAAAATAGTATTTCGCAAAACCCTCTGGAGAGCCTTTTATGCTTGAGTCTAAACCGAGAACACCATGCTCTAGTGCATTGCTAAAGAGTTCTGAAATCACCATAAATAAGCTTTCACTATGATTTCTAAGGCCTTGAATTTCATTGAGCGTCTTCATTAAGAAGGTAACGGGGTCTAGGCGTTGTAAGGTGTCTATTTCAAACAAAAACGACATATTCCATGCAGTTGCATACGTTTTTCCAACTGATATTTCATTATCTAGCTGTAATAATTGAGTAGGACTGCAGTGAAATTCCATAAGTGTAATATCATCTGCTTGAGGAAGACTATTCGAAAAACGGTTGAGCGAAGCATCTAATTCGGAGATTACATTCTCGCCGTCAAACTGTGTTATAACGTTTACCAGCCTATCCAAACCGTATAATTCGTCTTCTTTATTGGTTGTTTCGATCACTCCATCTGAATATATGTATAAATAATCTCCAGGGTAGATTTTTACCCGTTTGGCTTGCGTTTCAAATTGTGCTGGAGCCGATATTCCCAACGGAACATGCTCCGAAGGTAATACCTCTGCAATTTGTTGCGTACTGGGACGATATACTAGAACCTCTGGCATTCCTCCATTCCATATCTTAAGATATTCGCATCGAGTGTCTATGTGGATAATGCATGCTGCGAGAAATCTTCCCATTGGCAAGACTATTCGGAGCTTCTTATTAATTTCGGATACTATATCTTCGAGTTCAAAACCTTTTTTTGACATGCCGTAGAATACATCTGAAACGGGCATGGCACCGATTGCAGCGGCTAAGCCATGGCCGGTAAAATCGCCGACTAATATATTCATACCCCCGTTGGGGTTTCGCGTCGCAAGAACTATGTCGCCATTGAATGCTTCTGCGGATTTTCTTAAGGTGTTTATGAAACCCACATTGAGATCGCTGCGCTCTAGGATCCCGTTAAATATCTTTTCCGCAACTTCTGTCTCTCTTTGCACATGTCTTTTGTGAACTTCTAACTCTTCTTTCTGGCTCTGTACTTGATAATAAAGAGCAACAATTCGATTCATTGCCTCTATCTTTGCACTTAAAACAGTACGATTAAAGGGTTTCCCTATATAATCGTCACCCCCGTATTCTAAACAAGTAACCAGGGCTTCATTGCCACTAACCGCCGTTAAAAAGATGATAGGTACAAAGCGTTCACCACATCTTTTTTTGATTTCTTTTGTTGCCTGATATCCATCCATTTCAGGCATCATCACATCCATCAAAATTAGATCAGGGCCTTCGTTTTCATACCGTTGTATCGCTTCTATTCCATTGACCGCGAGAATTACAGTATGATTATCCTTTTCGAGCAAACCCTTTAAAACAAGCCTATTCGTTGCATCATCATCGACGACTAAAACTTTCATCGTTCGGAAATCTAACTAACGTAACTCAAAAAGCTTTTGAAAATTAGCAATATTGAGTATTTTTTTAATGTCTGGAGGACTTCCAGCGATAACAATGTTTGATGAATCCCCGCCCGCATGCTCGCGTAATAATAATAACATCCCTAACGCTGAGCTATCCATATATTCGGTATTGCTCATATCCATCGTGTAATTAGCACTTGCAGCCATATCTTTATAGGCATTTCTAAATTGGACATGATCATTAAAGTTGAATCGCCCACTGATCGTTATCATCACATTATCACCGTCGACCTTGCTTGTAACAGGCATTTTTGCTTCTCCATTTATTACACATTAATTTTATGGTTTAACATTATTTCAGATAAATTCATCTATGCCTTCTATATATCGGTTTTAAGGAAGTTCCCCTTGAAAGCAAATTTGAACTCGGAAGACATATGTAATCCCATATTAATCTAGCGTTTTACCCCTAATCTTGTACGTATTTTCTAAAACTGTGAACTAGATCAAAAATAAAAACCAATATGTGTGATATCTGGCGCAGTAAATATTATTTGCCATCGCTAAACTGGTTTCTGCAGACAATTGCTAAAGATTGAAAAATGCTGAAAAAAACAAAAAATATAGTCTTTATTTTTGTTATCTTCCTCGCATCGCCCTGCGTTGTCGCGGATGAGACTATCGATAAGAATATACTTGATAATAAAACGAATGAAACACTACAAGAAGTCTTAAAACAGGCAGAGTCGTTTTTAGCCAACAACCAACCCATCAGAGCATTTGCTCTTCTAACGCCACTTGCTGATATGAATGCAGGCAATCCGCAATTTGATTACCTATTGGGTATATCGGCTTTAGACAGTGGGAATATTAGCGTTGCCATTTTTTCCTTGGAAAGAGCCATTGCGGTACAAGCAAATTTTGGTGGTGCTCGTTTCGAATTAGCACGCGCATACTATCTTGCAAATGAGTACTATCAAGCCAAAAAAGAATTTGAGTTTTCCCTCAGCTTAAACCCTCCGAGTCACTTAAAATCACTTATTCATTTTTTTCTCAAAAAAATTAATGCTCAATTAAATAAAAACCCCATTAATTTCGAGACCTATATCTCACTAAAAGGTGGCTTTGATAATAATGTGAATGGGGCCACAGAAAATGAAACCTTTCTGGGTTTATTATTGACCCCAGAAAGTAAAGCGAAGCCATCAGGATTTATGGGATTGAGTATGAATAATCTTGCAACATATTCACATGACAAACGTACCGATTCATATCTCAGTGCCGCCATATTTGAGAACCAGTATAATCGAGCATCGTTTGTCAATACATCTGGCGCAATGTCTCTCGTTGGAATAAGCTATAAGCGCCGAAAGTTTTCCAGCAATGCTAATATTTCTGGCACCGCTATTTATCTAAATAAAAATTTTAATACTGGCATCCTAAGATCATCAGCACAATGGAATTATTTTTTATATCCCTCATTCTTACTAGGAACCAATGCATCACTGTCTTATCTAAAAAACCCCTCTGATTCTGTATTACGTGATCGCTATCAGGGCGCTGTGAAAATTAGTGGAAAACTCTCTCTTGGGCTACGGCTTCCCTCTAGCTTTCTAACTGCGGGTAGTTTTAATTACGAATATCCAAAATCAAAAAACTCCCCCTATGAAAAATACTCGATCGCCATAAGCTTAGAAACCGAACATTATATTACGAGAGAAAATAATTTTTTTACTTCTTCAAAGGTAAATTACTCAAACTATAAGAGACCGTTCTTTGGACTAAGTCGTGAAGAAGGTCAAATATTATTAAGCAGTGGTGTAAAAATACAGCTGGAAAAACGCCTGAGTATATCTCCGCAGATAAAATACACTAAAAACAAGTCTACCGTTTCGTTATTCGACTATGACAGACTTTCTGCAAACTTATCCATGCAGTGGAAATTACTATAGGAGGTGGACATCATGGCTACCGAACATGTGAGTTTTATGAGATTATTGAATAAACCCTATGCGCAATCGTTACTATTGATTGCTTTATTGGTTTTTCCTATCGTATCCTTTTCCGCAGCCGGTAAGGTTATATTCTCCTTAGGTGTCGTTTATATAGAGCGGGAAAACTCTACTGAGCAAACGCGACTCATCCGTGGAGACGATGTCAATGCAGGCGATATCATTAATACATCTGATAATGGTCAACTTCAGTTGCGTATGGCCGATGGTGGTCTCATTGCGATAAGGCCTTCAAGTAAATTCAAAATTTCTACTTTCATATTCAATCATGATGTCGAAAAAGATAAAACTTTTTTTAATTTATTGAAGGGCAGCTTTAGAAGTGTTACCGGGTCTATTGGTGAAGCCAATAAAAAGTCCTATAAAGTTAATACGCCTATCGCAACAATTGGAATACGGGGCACTGACTATTCAGCCCGTTTATGTAATGGAGATTGTGATACTAATATTTTTGAAGATGGTTTATATATTGGCGTTATGTCCGGAGGCGTTGTATTAACAACGGAAGTTTCCAGTATGGAAATCGATGCCAGTGAATACGGATATGTTCCTGATTTAATATCCGAGCCAATGTTATTAGAGTCCGCACCGGGAGAATTATTATTTTCTAAAACCAGCAATACTCAACCCTCTGCAAGCAAAGTCACAAAAAACAGCACAGATAAAAATATTCATCAGGCGGCACAAGAAATTCAGAATGAAAATATAACTACTGCTGTTGCAACACCTGATATCATTCCCCTGCACATTACTAGCGACAATCTAATAAGCTATGTAGAACTGACTGATGAGCTAGAAAATAACACAACTGCGCTTAACGACGAGACAGACGTGAAGAAGGAGTCTAATAATGACAGCCCTATTATTGCTACTGCAAAAGACCTTGTGTCTGCAATAGAACCAGGAACTTCATCCGTTGTTGATCCTGATCCTGTTGCTATAGCACCAACTCCAACAATATCCCCGCCAGATCTTGGAAGAAACATAGCTGTTCCCGAGTATTTTTTTTCGAACAATGGCATAAATACTTCAAGCGTGGTGAATTCTCTTGTTAAAACTGAATTTGAGACTGATATAAATCAAAATCTGACGGCTATCAGAATAAAAACCCTGGATTCTTCTTCAAATATCATCGAACAGACAGCGAAAATTGGAACGGCAGTAAACGCCGATACCGGACTTCATGCAGCAACCGGTATTTCTTGGGGACGATGGGAGTCAGGAAGTATGATACTTTCAGATGGCACAAGTGCAACCAGCATTGATCTTGCTCAAAACAAGTTACATTGGCTGATGATGCCAGAAACCGATGAGCAGATAAACCTACCTTCAACCGGCGTCGCTAATTACACGGTAGTTGGTAATACCTCGCCGACAGACAATTTTGGCAATGTAGGAACACTTGATAGCGCACGAACTTCTCTTACCGCAAATTTCGCCAATCAAACGATATCAGCAGCTATCATACTCCGCATTGCAGACACCGAATTAAATGAATATTCGATCACTGCAAATGCTAGCAATATACCGATTAATAATTTAAATGCTACTTTTAGCGGTAATATAGACAACATCTCAACAACAAATTCTGGGGCGCTGACGACATCAAGTGGCAGAATTGATGGCGTTTTTGGTTCCGCAAATGACTCCACAACAAACAACCCAGCCAGCGCAGGACTCACCTATTCGATTAATAATTCCATAGAAGACTCTGACTTAGTTATTAACGATATCACGGTCAATGGCGCGATTGCGTATGAGCTAATACCTTAACAAAGAATGGAAACATTATGAACCTAGTCACAATGATTAACAAAAGCCTAGTATTATTTCTCTTATCTTGGTCGAGTTTTGTTTTTGCAGAACAACATAAAATTTCTGTGACCCATAAGTTGATCTCAATTACTTCGCAAAATGGTTACGCAGATATAGTCTTTGAACTAACGATGAGTAATAACTCATTAGAGAAATATAACTCAGTAAAGCTCGTGCCACGCAGTGAAGATATCATCGGTGATGCAATAGATCGAACAATTGAAGTAGGAAATCTACCGGTTTCAGGATTGTATAAATCGTACTGGACTTATTCAACCTGGGCTAATATAGATTCATTATCTATCGCACCCATTCTTGTATTCGATTTACACGCTAAAAGAACAATTAATACTAACATCAACTTTCCAGTTTACAGCACTATAGCAGGGGAAATGTGATGAAAAATCTATGCCGTGGCTTTGCTCTTCTGCTATTTTTTGTACTTAGTCAATCCGCTCAATCAGCAGAAACCTTTTTCATTACCGATAACGGAACTGAGTTAGGAAATTCGGTAAGCTTCGCTCCATCAATCAGTGCAGATGGTAATGCCATCGTATTTGAATCACTTGCGAGCAATCTTGTACAAGACGGAATAACCGGTGTACATATATACATATATAATATTTCCACAAATCAGTTTAAAAGAGTCAGTGTTTCCAATACTGGAGCCGCAGGAAACAGCAATAGTACTCGCGCCGATATCAGCAGTGATGGTAATTTAGTTGTTTTTACTTCTTTTGCAAGCAACCTCATCAGCAATACTGGAAGTGTTGGTAATGTATTTCTTCGAAATATTGCCAATAATAAAACAATACTGGTGAGTAAATCTTATGATGGTAGTACCGCTGATAACATGAGTACTCGATCACAGATTAGTGGCGATGGTCGGTTTGTAACTTTTGAATCTAAGGCTACAAACCTGGTACCCGCTGATACTAACGATTTGCGCGATATTTTTATTTATGATGTGTTAAACGATACGATTCAAAAAATATCGAGTGCTGATGATGGGTCGCAAACCAATGGTGATAGTGCTAGGCCTAGCATTAGTGATGATGGAAGATTTGTGACTTATATGTCCATAGCGAGCAATATTGATTTAATAGATAATAACAGCAGATATGATATCTTTTTATGGGATAGAAAAACGAATAAATCAACATTGGTAAGCAAAACATTTGATGACAGCCTAATGCTTGTTCACAATAGAGATCCTTATATAAGTGGTAACGGAAAATTTATCGCTTTTATATCCGATGCTAAAAACTTAGTACCTAACACCAATGCCACACCTCGACATTTGTTTTTATATAATATAGAAACTGATTCAATCAGTCTTATCAGTCAATCTAGCACCGGTATTCAAGCCAATGATATCAATTTTATTCCACGCATGAGTAATAATGGTCGATTTGTTTCTTACGTATCCAAAGCGAGTAATTTGGTGAATAATGACACTAACAATTCAGCCGATCTTTTTGTTTACGACACATTATTAAATTCCACTGAGCGTGTTAACTTAACCAATCAAGGTGATGAGCTGAATGCAAATATTGACTTCGTTAATTCAATCAATGAAAACGGTCAAGTTTTAGCATTTGCTTCATCAGCATCTAACTTGGGGGGTAATTACAACACTCAGGTGGTTCTACGTGTTAGAGATCCTATCGCTAATATTTCGCCTGTTGCGCACGCAGGAATGGATCAAACAGTGTTATGCACCGGTATCAATACAGCGGTACAACTCAACGGTACACTGTCGACGGATCCTGATTCTGATCAATCACTTTCCTATAACTGGACTGGCGGAACATTTAGCAATAGTGTTGCCGAGAGTCCATTGGTTTATTTAGCTCCAGGAACTCATCATATTAACCTTCTGGTCACTGACAACATGGGTGCGACGAACTCTGATGATGTGCTTATTTCTGTCAAAGACATTGAACCCCCCATCATCAATACTCCCTTGTTAGTCACCCTTGAGGCAAGTTCATTATTGGGTGCTCACCATTTAATGGCAGCTAGTACTTCAGATAACTGTAGCAATCCTACGATGAATATCAGCATAAATGACACCTGGTTCCCGCTGGGCAATACAGAGGTGTCTATATACTCGGTTGATGATATGGCTAATAGTACGCAAACCACTGTAACGATTAAGGTTCAAGACACAATACCTCCTACTATTACAACACCCGCCAACATTATTCTAGAAGCCACGGGAATTAAAAATATAATAGATATTGGCCAAGCAACTGCCACCGATATTTTTTCGATAGAAATAACTAACAATGCACCACCAAGCTTCCCATTAGGTAAAACATTGGTCACCTGGACTGCAACGGATAGTAATGGAAATTCAACTCACAGCAATCAAGAAATCATTGTTAGAGATACCACGGCACCAACATTTGAAATTATTGAGATTAAAAATAAGCACTGGCCGCGACATCGCAAACTACAGCATGTCATAACCGTGAAAAATTTATCTGATTTAATCGATAAAACACCGGATTTTGACATCCATATAACAATGAATACGCCAGCAGAGCATCGAACAAAACGCCATCATAAATACGCTAAAAAAGCTTTGTGGAAAGTAAAAAAAGTCGATAATAGCTGGGAAATTTGGCTCAAAAAGTCGAAAAAACGCCATTATAACGAAAACTTGATTTACACGATAAACATTTCTGCAAGTGACGACTTTGGAAACATCAAAACAATCCGGCTAGATAAAGAAGTGAATCATGGCCAACATCATCGTAAAAAATATAGAAAAAAGTTTAGCAAAAAACACCTACATAATAGGCACTATAACAAAAAGAAATACTCAAAAAAGAAACATTCAAAACGACAATTTCCGAGATTCCAAACATATTTATTCTAATTACATTTAGGTGAACCACTAACCTCTGCCAGAATCACCGCTTTTAAAAGGGAAATAAGAGGAAACACGAAATAAGCAGAAATAAGGGACATACTAATTGAGGTCTGCCCCCTGTTTTCTGCTGTTTTCCTGTCCCCTGTTTTCTCTTCCATGAAAAGGAAGACCGTCTGAAGTAGTCAAGTAAATCTGTACACATTAATGGGAGCTTATTAATTTCTCAGCCGCATCGGGCGTTAAATAATTATTATAACTATGACCTCTTGCAACGTTGTAGTGCCGAATAATATATTCATCGATATCAGTCTCTGCTTCATCATATGTACTATAGAATTCTTTCGGCATCCATTCTGTTTTATAACTTCTAAAAAAACGTTCCATCGGTGCATTGTACCCAACAATTGCCACGCCGACTCATGCTTTGGGTTATTTGATATCGCCCGAGTTGTTGGCGATATTTTATGCTTGTGTAATGGCAGCCTTGGTCAGAGTGATACATGACATCCTTAGGTTTTCCTCGGCTTTCATAGGCCATTTTCAGCGCTGCACAAGTGAGCTCTGAGTCAGGGCTATCAGAGCATGCCCAGCCGACTATCTTCCGTGCATATAAGTCCATGACAACCGCGAGATATAACCATTGTGTTCCTGCCCAAACGTAAGTCACATCCCCACACCAGGCTTTGTTAGGTGCATCCACGTTAAATTGACGCTGCAATAAATTAGGGGCTATTTTTGATTCATCCTCCTTTACTTTGTATTTATGTTTATTCGGTTGCTTACTTGTGATGTTAGCCTCTTTCATCAAGCTGGCTGCTTTGTAACGACCTACTTTTTCACCTTCGTGTGTAAGTTGTCCAGATATCGTACGAGCACCCGCAGATCCTCTGCTGGCGGTATGAATATCAATAGCCTTTTGTTTGAGTCGTTCTCTTTCAGGATTAACCACATCTTTGTGATTAATCCGGTAGTAATAACTGCTCTTGTTAATACTGAATAATTGACACATAGCTTGTGTTTTTCCGTACTCTCTTGATAAAATTTGTATGAGATCTATCATCTCATGGTGTCCGACATCAAAAGAGCTGTAGCCTTTTTTAATATCTCTTTTTCCCATTCAATTTGCTTGATTCGAGCTTCTAGTTGTTGGATCTTCTGTTGTTCAGATGTCAATGCTTTAGAACCTGGCGTTACACCTCCACGTTCAGACTCTAGCTGCTTTACCCATCGTCTCATTGCTGTATTACCAACCCCCATAGCATTACAAGCTTCTGGAATACTATAATTTTTATCGAGTACAAGACTGGCTGCTTTCGTTTTAAACTCGATTGAATAACTCGACTTCTTTTTTGTCATCAAATACACCTATTTTCATTTATGGGTTAGTTTATCCCATTTTGGTGTACAGATTCATTAGGCCACAATAGACGCTACCAGACCGACGAGCCAAAAAGCTAGCTGGTGATTATTGTACAAGTTGTTGATGGAGCGATAGAACCCAGCATGATCCTCCACCTCTTTGTTGCCCAATAAAAAAACGTCCATTTCATTCATAATTTTCGCTTGTATTTTACGACATGTATTTTTCGCATGAACTTCTGCCAGTGACTTTGGTATATCAATACGATTGGGGCTACTATCAAAAGTTAAGCCATATCTTGAGAGCTGCCGATCTATTGAATTCACGAAGATATCAAATCTTTTTAAGTATAAGTCAGCGTTAAGATAACTTTCTAAATTATTTTTTATTTTCTCTTTTTCTTCTATCGAAACTGTGCCTTTTGACGTTAAGGCCTTCATGGTTTCAGAAAGCAACTTATCACCATAGCTATTCAGACATGAGGCTATATCTGAATTGTATGATTGAAATATCTCGGAATAAGGTATTTGTCTATTCGGTTTGATCTCCGACAGATACTTTTCAGGTATCGATAGCAACTTCCCAACATGCTCATCATAGGCGATCTTATAAGATTTGTTTACAACATTCTCAATACACATCGATGTGCCTTAATTTGGTTTCTCACATAACGCCAGCAATAACCGGTATTTTGTAGCGGTGAAAGGCTTGTGCTAGGCTTTTTCAGCACTGCTCAAACACCGCGGAAAAATGTCCGTGTTGATTGCTTTTGTTATGCCTATTTTCGCTCATCCGCTTTGGTATAAACCAGCCCTTTATCTCTCTTACCAACGGCAATTACATAAATAACTATTTCATTGTCGTTCGCTTCATACACTAAACGATAGCCTACCGAACGTAGTTTGATTTTATACACACTTTTAAAACCATGTAACTGGCTTGCCGGGTTGTGTGGATTTTCTGCTCTCTCTTCCAATTTCTTTTTGAATTGTTT
>JALUUH010000108.1 GCA_027021445.1 Gammaproteobacteria bacterium | reverse complement strand
AGGTTTTTTCACAAAGAAGTCCGCCGTGCCTCAGTGTCTCTGTGGTTGAAACGTTAATTACCATCGAGGCACGGAGACACAGAGAAAAGGTTTTGAAGGATAAAATGCGTATTAACTTGAACAAGACAGTAAGATTGAATTTAGGGATAAACAGGTTTTTTCACAAAGAAGTCCTCTGTGCCTCTGTGTCTCTGTGGTTAAAAAAATGAAAATAAAAGAACTAACAAAAAACAACATACCCCTCTGGAACGACTTCGTTTTCAATCACCCCGAAGCCACGTTCTTTCACCGTGCTGAATGGAAAGAAGTCATCGAGCGTGCATTTTCACAGCCCATGTATTTTTTCTATGCAGAAAAAGACGGAGAGGTGACGGGTGTTCTGCCTCTCGGGCATATTAAAAGCCGTGTGTTCGGTAACTCTTTAGTGTCTCTTCCGTTTTATGTTTATGGTGGCATTATCGCTAAAGACGAAGAATCACATGCTGCATTAACAGAAAAAGCCGTGTCGTTGGCAAAAGAGCTGAACGTTGATCAGTTGGAAATGCGAAACATAAAAAAACAATATAGCGATTGGCCGGTTAAAAGTGATTTGTATGCACGTTTTAGAAAAGAAATCGACCCAGATGTGGAAATCAATTTAACGAATATTCCGCGCAAGCAGCGTGCAGTGGTAAGAAAAGGCATTAAAGCCGGTTTAACCAGTCGCTTCACAACGGACGTCGATGAATTTTATGAATCTTATGCCTTAACGCTACACGGTCATGGTACCCCCGCATTTCCGCGAAAACTGTTTCACCTATTAAAAGAAGTATTCAAGGACGACTGCGACATTCTCTCTATCTATAAAGATGAGCAGATGGTCGCCAGTGTGATGAACTTTTATTTTAAGGATGAAGTGTTGCCTTACTATGCCGGCACCAGTTTCGATGCCAGAAAATACAAAGCCCATGACTTCATGTATTGGGAACTGATGCGCCACTCCTGTGAGCGCGGTTACAAATGGTTTGATTATGGGCGAAGTAAAGTTGGCACCGGCCCATATAGCTTTAAAAAGAACTGGGGTTTTGAACCTGAACCATTAAACTATGAATATTATTTGGTGAACGCGACTGAAATACCGGAAATAAACCCGAATAATCCGAAATATAGTTTGTTTATAAAAGCCTGGAAGAAGATGCCGTTTTCGATGACTAAGGTAATTGGGCCGGTTATTATTCGCCACTTGGGGTGAGGCTTTGAACCGCGAAGACGCAGAGGCACAGAGAATAAATGAACTGACTGGTAGAGTTATCGGTTGTTGCATTGAGGTTCATAAAGCGCTTGGCCCCGGTCTTCTTGAGTCTGTTTATGAAGAATGTTTGAGCTTTGAAATGGGTGAAAAAGGGCTTCGGTTTGAGCGACAGAAGGAATTGCCGATAATTTATAAAGGCGTTCGATTAAATTCAGCTTACAGGATAGATTTCATAGTAGAGAAAACGGTCATTGTCGAGCTAAAAGCGGTAGAGCGAGTTATGCCTGTGCATAAAGGCCAGATTTTGTCATACATGAAATTAATAGATTCAAGAATAGGATTGTTAATTAACTTTAATGTCCCAGTATTAAAAAATGGAATAGACCGTTTTGTTCTTTAACTTATCTCATATTTCCGAGTTTTGGCAATTAAAGTTGTTTTCATCCTCTAAAAACCTCTGCGTCTCTGTGCCTCTGCGGTTAATATTATCTAAACCACAGAGGCACAGAGGCACAGAGGTTTTCAAACACAAGCATGTGGCCCCATATTCTTTAAATCTTTTCTCTGTGTCTCCGTGTCTCTGCGGTTCAAACAAATGAAAAAACTCCTCTACCTAGTCCACCGCATCCCATACCCCCCAAACAAAGGTGATAAAATTCGCTCATTCCATTGGTTAAAAGGCCTGTCAGAAAAATACGAGATTCACCTGGGTACTTTCATCGACGATGAAAATGACTGGCAATACGTTAAACAACTAGATCAATACTGCAAAACCGTCTACATCGAAAAACTAGAACCACCCAAAGCAAAAATTAAAAGCTTAAAAGGGGGGTTAACTGGCGAGCCCTTAACTATTCCATATTACGCCAGCATAAAAATGCAGCAATGGGTCAATCAAACCACTGAGAAAGAAGACATAAAAAACATACTCGTTTTTTCATCCTCTATGGCACAATTTGTAGATAAACCCCGGTTTTCAAATTGCCATCGGGTGGTTGATTTTGTGGATATGGATTCTGACAAATGGATGCAATACGCCGAAAAAAAACAATGGCCCATGTCCTGGGTTTATCGGCGCGAAGCCAAAACCTTGTTAGACTACGAAAAAAGGATAGCCAAAAAATTCGACAAGAGTTTGTTTGTGTCGAGTAAAGAGGCTGATTTTTTTTCTGAGAAACTTAATGATAATTCAGTTCAAGTCGATTATGTTAATAATGGCGTGGATACAGCGTATTTTCACCATGATAAAGGTTTATCTAATCCTTATGACAGGCAAGATAAAGTCATTGTTTTTACTGGCGCGATGGACTATTGGGCGAATGTGGATGCAGTAACGTGGTTTGCCGATGAGGTTTTTCCTGAAATAAAAAAACAGCTGCCATCATCGCGCTTTATTATTGTTGGTAGTAAACCGACACAAGAGGTATTAAGCTTGCAAACGCGTGAGGGAATAACCGTTACCGGCTTTGTGGAAGATGTACGACCTTATATTCAATATGCCGATGTTGCTGTTGCCCCAATGAGAATTGCGCGTGGTATACAAAATAAAGTGCTGGAGGCAATGTCCATGAGCAAGGTTGTTATCGCTTCCGATCAAGGTTTAGAGGGTATAAATGCCCAGCCAGGTAAGGATGTGATTCACGCCACTACAAGACAGCAGTGGGTTGACCAAACAGTTCACATTATTGATCAAGCCAATAAATCGATGGAAAAAAATGCCCGTGATTGTGTACTAAACCACTATAGCTGGCATTCAAATATCATAAAATTAGAGAGTTGCTTTAATTAGGCATTTTTTGAGAAAAATAATAATGGAAAATACACAAGCAAGCCAAATTTCACGGGCAGATATATGGCGAATGCCGCTGATATTAACCGGTAGTCTCATCGTTTTATTGTTGTTGATATATTACCCTACGACGGCCTCCATCATTCATATCTGGAATACCTCTGAAACTTTTACGCATGGGTATTTGATTTTGCCAATCTCTATTTGGCTTATCTGGCATAACAGGCACCATTTCCATTATGTGCAACCCAGTGTCAATTATTTTTCCGTCCCTCTTCTGTTGTTGGTGAGTTTTGCGTGGCTGGTCGCTTATTTTGTTGATGTGAACGTGGTTCAGCAACTGGCGCTGGTCGCAATGATACCATTGATTGTTTTTGGTGTTATGGGCTGGCAGGTCACGAAAGCTGCCGCCTTTCCCCTGTTCTTTTTGATTTTTGCTGTGCCGATGGGCGAGGCGCTGGTGCCTTCGTTAATTGAATTTACCGCTGATTTTACTGTTGCAATGGTACAAATGACAGGCATTCCGATTTATCGGGAAGGGACTTTTTTTCAATTACCTACGGGAAATTGGTCTGTTGTTGAAGCTTGCTCGGGGGTGCGTTACTTAATTGCTTCTGTGACGCTGGGCTTCCTGTACGCGTATTTAACCTACCAAAGCCCGTATCGAAGAGCGGCCTTTATTCTTGCTTCAATCATTGTACCAATTATTGCCAACGGGTTTCGGGCCTTTTTGATTGTGATGATCGGTCATTTTAGCGGAATGAAGCTTGCTGTTGGCGTAGATCATCTCATTTACGGTTGGGTATTTTTTGGTATTGTAATTGCGATTATGTTTTACGTTGGCTCTTTTTGGCGAGAGGAAGAAGCTGAGGTGCCTCAAGCACGTAAAACGACTATGGAAGACGTAAAGCCGACTCAAAATCAGCGTGAAAAACAGTTTTTATTGGCCTCGCTTGTTTTGCTGGCGATTGTAAGCTTGTTGCCTGTTAAGGCATATACTGACAAAGTGGAAATTCCTGCCGATACGATTGTGATAAACGCACCCAAGTCCGGTACCTGGAAGTTGACAGATAATATGGTAAGTTCCTGGCAACCCCGTTATAAAAATATGGATGCACTGTTGAATCAAAATTATCAAAAAGAATCTGCTAGTATCAATTTGTTTATTGGTTATTACCAAGTACAACGAGAAAATGCACAATTGGTCACGTCAACCAATGTATTGGTCGAGGAAAAAGATGACTGGCAAAATATTGGGAATACTGTTATTGAAGCACAGTTATCAACTGGAGCGATAAAATTACCCGTGGCACATCTCAAACTTGGTAGCAAAGAAATTCTTGTTGCGTATTTTTATTATTTGGGTGGTGAGCGAGTAACGAATGATTATGTTGCTAAATTGATTGAAGCAAAGGCGCGTTTATTGGGTGGTGATCGCTCATCGGCGATTATTGCCATTTCCTCTGAGCTTGATGGTAATCGTGACCAGGTTATTTCTGATATTCAGTCTTTTATTAAAGATATGGATGGTGAAATTGGAACGGTGATAGATAGCGCAGGTCATTCAAAGTGACACCTCCACCGCTTGTTGCCCATATCATTTTTCGCCTTGATTTTGGTGGGCTTGAGAATGGCTTAGTGAATTTAATTAATAATATGCCCACGGATAAATACCGTCATGTGATAATTTGTGCAAGTGATTATACGGATTTTAAAAAACGCATTAAAAACCCGGAAGTTGACGTTTATGCCTTGCATAAAAAGCCGGGCAACGATTTCGGTGCTTATGTCAGGCTTTGGAAGTTACTGCGAAAGTTAAAGCCGGATATTGTGCATACCCGTAATTTGGGTACGATTGAATATGTGATTCCAAGTGTGTTAGCTGGAGTGAAGTATAGAATTCATGGTGAGCATGGCCGGGATATGAGTGATATCGACGGCACGAATAAAAAATACATTATGCTTCGCCGCTTTTACGGTCGCTTTATGCATCGTTTTATCGCACTTTCTCAGGACTTGGCGCAATGGCTGTTAAATACAGTTGAAATTGCGCCAAAAAAAGTGGTTCAGTTATACAATGGTGTTGATTTGAGTCGATTTCAGTCTGAGAACATTAAAGAAAAACCGGCTTCTCAGTTTTCTCAAATTAATTCAGGTGACATTGTGATTGGTACGGTGGGACGTTTGCAAGCCGAAAAAGATCAGTCAACGTTAATCAATGCCTTTGCGAAAGTGAAGGCCAAAACCACGTCAAATAATAGCAAATTGAAGTTGTTAATTATTGGCGATGGCCCCGATCGTGCCAAGCTCGAGGCACTTGTTGCAGGAAAAGGGCTATCAGAAAGCATTATCTTTTCAGGTGCACGAAATGATATCCCTGAATTATTGGCCTCAATGCGTATTTTTGTGTTGCCTTCCAGAGGCGAGGGTATATCAAACACCATACTCGAAGCCATGGCCAGTAGTTTGCCGGTAATAGCCACAAACGTTGGCGGAAACCCTGAACTTGTAGAAGAAAATGAAACCGGCATGTTAGTGCCATCAAATAATGCAGACAAAATGGCCGAGGCAATTTTGCTATATATAAATGACCTGCCATTAGCTGAGCAGCAGGGTAAAGCCGGTCGGCAACGTGTAGAGGCGCTATTCAGTATGAATAAAATGATAGAAAACTATACTAAGGTGTATGATTCGGTTATGTCTTAGTTTTTTTGTTTTTTTCACCGCGGAGGCGCAGAGGCGCTGAGAAAAGATATGAAAAATGAAAAACCAGGTTTGTGTTTTTATAAGCCTTTGCGCCTCCGCGTCTTTGCGGTTAAAACGAGTTAAGTTCACCACAGAGGCGCGGAGGCGCAGAGAAAAGGCTTAAGGGAAAACCCAAATAATACGCTTTTTTAAACTTAGCGTCTCAGCGCCTTTGCGGTTAAAACAGGTTAAGTTCACCACAGAGGTGCGGAGGCGCAGAGAAAGGAATTAAGGGAAAACCCAAATTAATACGTTTTTTAAACATAGCGTCTCAGCGCCTTTGCGGTTAAAAAGCGCTACATCCCCTAGCCTAAGTGAGTAAAATATTATGTCCGTAAAAATGAAGCAAGTGATTGAAAACATTAAAGCATTATCTTCAGATGAAAAAGCATTAATTGCTCATTGTTTAATCTCATCTCTCGAGTCGAAGCAAGATGATGATGTTGAGGATGCCTGGGCTGCTCTTGCTGAGTCGCGTTTTACAGAGCTTGCATCAGGGGAAGTTAAAGGTGTTAGTTGGGAGAGCATAAAAAAACACGTTAAAGGCTAATATTTTGCGTTTAGTATTTCATCCTGATGTTCTATCTGAAATATCTGCTTCCTATAATTGGTATCAAGAACAAGCAGAAGGCTTGGGAGAAGACTTCTTAACTGAACTGGAATCATCATATGATGCAGTTTGTGAGCTTCCAGATACGTGGCCAAGATTTAAAAAAGGCTTTCGCCGATTTTTACTGAGTAAATTTCCTTTTTCAATTATCTATCGATTCGACGAAAATACAATATACGTCGTAGCTGTAATGCATAATAGTCGGAAGCCAGGATATTGGAAAGACCGAAGATAACCTCCTCTGCGGTAAAAACAAGTTAAGTTCACCGCGGAGGCGCAGAGGCGCTGAGAAAAGATATGAAAAATGAAAAACCAGGTTTGTGTTTTTTTAAGCCCTTGCGCCTCCGCGTCTTTGCGGTTAAAACGAGTTAAGTTAACCACAGAGACGCGGAGGCGCAGAGAAAAAACTTAAGGAAAAACCAAGGGAACTGTCAAATCAGGTCGAAACCACTGCATCTCAGATTTTGTTATGCCTATTTTCGTTCTTCCGCTTTACTGTATACCAAACCACGATCTCTCTTTCCCACTGCAATTACATATACAACAATGTCAGCATCGTTTACTTCATAAACTAACCGATACCCCACTGACCGGAATATAATTTTATAAACATCTTTGAAACCTCGTAATTGGCTAGCTTTATTTCGTGGGTTAGTTGATCTTTCTTTTAGCTTTTTCTTAAATTGCGCCTGAATGGGAGGCGCAAGTTTTTTCCATTCTCTAAGCGCACTGGGCAGAAATTTTATTTTATAGCTCATCAAGGTCTACTTCTATCGCCTTATCTTTTTCATGCATACGATCAGCAACTATTTGAGCTAATTCGGCATCTTCAAGCTTCTCCATAAGCCATTCATATGTTTCAGCTGGAATTAAATAGGCGGTGGGCACGTTGTGATTGAGAATAGCAATAGGAGAACCCTCTGCTTCTTTTAGAAGTGCAGTAGGATTTTTCTTTAGTTCTGAAATGCTTGCAGAGCAACTGGACAGCACTTGTTTCATTTTAAGCCTCTAATATTCATTGAGATCTAAATGCAGCTCTAAATATAGCTCTTTTTTTGATACTTTTCAAGTATAGAGGGAGTTTGGGGTTTATTGGTCGTCTTGCGAGAGCTATTGCCAAATCTGGTGTTTCAAGTCTCTAAATCAAGCGGAGTTATTGTCAATTCTGGTGTTTCAACATTAAAATCAGGCGGCGACTCTCGTCAATTTTTTCTACTTCAATGCCATCTTTAAATTTCATCCCAGTGCTGACTTTTCCTAGCCTGAATGTTTCCTTGGGTTCGGCCCCTGGCGCATATGTTCCAGCTTAGCGACAACACGTCTTTTTTTTGTCCCAACTTTTTGCTGCATATTGAATCCCCGTAAATAATCGGACGGTTTCATTGGCTTCTTGAAATTGTTGCTCAGTTTCATCCATAAAATTTTGCACTGCACGCTGTAAACGGACATTTTTTGCTAAACCAATGATGTATTTAACATTGTGTTTGTCGTACCAACGCAGCATTCGCCAGCGACAAAGGCCACTATCGCCCAGGCATGCTTTGCTCCATCTATGTTACTCGGCCGTAAATAACTCACCAGTAATTGTTCAATACCGCTAAATTCAGCCTCTATTTTCTTGCGATTTGGTGCTGGAGATTCAAATGAAGTTTGGGTACTGTTTGTCATGGCAAAACCTTGTTAGAATTCGACTTAAGCAATTGAATTATATCTAGCTTTAAGGGTTTTGCCTTTTTATTTGTGAAATATTTAGGTTAGCGTCTTTGCGGTTAAAACAAGTTAAGTTCACCACAGAGGCGCGGAGGCGCAGAGAAAAAACTTAAGGTAAAATCAAGGGAACGGGTGAGTTATGTCTAATTTGGATGTGGTTCTCAAATTCAGGTAGATATGAAAACCTGAAGAAATGCATTTTTTAAACTTAGCGCCTCAGCGTCTTTGCGGTTAAAACAGGTGTAAGTTCACCACAGAGGCGCGGAGGCGCAGAGAAAAGGCTTAAGGGAAAACCAAGAGAACGGGTGAGTTATGTCTAATTTGGATGTGGTTCTCAAATTCAGGTAGGTATGAAAA
>JALUUH010000107.1 GCA_027021445.1 Gammaproteobacteria bacterium | reverse complement strand
GAAGAAGCGGCTTGCCCAAACCTCGGTGAATGCTTTAGCCATGGAACCGCTACATTTATGATAATGGGTGATATCTGCACACGACGATGTCCCTTTTGCGATGTAGCACATGGGCGCCCTAAACCACTCGACTTACAAGAACCCGCACATCTCGCGCAAACAATACGTGCCATGGGTCTAAGTTACGTGGTCGTCACATCCGTGGATAGAGATGATCTCAAAGATGGAGGCTCCTCACATTTTGTTAATTGCATACGCGCCATTCGCACACAATCGCCAGATACCAAAATTGAAATACTGGTTCCAGATTTTCGCGGTCGCATGAAACTCGCCTTAGATATTATGCACCAAGCGCCGCCTGACGTATTTAATCATAATTTGGAAACCATACCACGACTATACAAAAAAGCACGACCTGGAGCAAACTATCAACACTCGTTAAAACTAATCCAACAATTTAAAAAACTTCACCCAGAAATCCCCAGCAAATCTGGAATCATGCTCGGTCTCGGCGAAGAGCTCGATGAAATCAAAATACTGCTAACAGAATTACGCGAACACGACTGTGACCGACTCACCTTGGGTCAATACTTGCAGCCCAGCAAGCATCATCTTCCAGTTGAGCGCTTTGTAACTCCAGAAGAATTTGCTGAACTCGCCAGCTACGCAACCCGCATAGGCTTCTCAAATGTCGCCAGCGGCCCCATGGTTCGATCCTCCTACCATGCCGATTTACAAGCCGCTGGAGAAAAAATTAGTTAACTCTCAACCACCACTAGACCTCTGAGGAGTACGCGTGAATATAAAAACATGGATTTTAAGTGCAACATGCATGCTGATCGTTTCAGCTCCCCTCTTGGCGCAGGAAAATACCGAGCAATGTGTAGCGATTGGAAGCTGGATAGATACCAGTGACCGAAAAACCTATGCAAACAACGAAATTTTTAATCACCTAAAAAAACAAAAGGTCATTTTACTCGGCGAAGATCACGACAATGCGGAACATCATCGCTGGCAGCTACATACCATTATCCAGCTTTATACAGAGCAACCTAAACTCGCGATTGGTTTCGAAGCGTTTCCGCGAGCAACCCAAGCAATACTCGACCAATGGGTAAAAGGTGAATTAGATGAACAAGCATTTCTTAAAGCAGTAGACTGGAAAACAATCTGGGCTTATGACCCCCAGTACTATATGCCCATATTGCATTTTGCACGGATGCATCATATTCCCGTTATCGCATTAAATGTACAACGGACATTAATACGACAAGCCGGAAAAGTAGGTTGGAAAAACTTAAGTAAAGAACATCGCGAAGGCCTTGGCGATTTAGCACCCGCCACCTTAGCCTACCAAGAAATGCTGGCCGAAATATTCATGCAACACAAGCCAGCTTCGCATGGCCACGATGAAAACAACACGAACTTAGAGAATACCGAAGAAACCCCAGAAATATCCCATGACGAACCTCTCGCACAAGCAAGACTCGAAAAAATATTTGCAGACCCTATGTTCAAACGCTTTGTGCAAGGACAGCTTATCTGGGATAGAGCAATGGCTGAAGCTTCTGCCAATGCGTTAAACAACAAAAATATTGAAACCATTATTAATGTACTAGGAGCAGGGCATATATTGCCAAAAGCCTCCGTACCGTATCAGCTAGAGTCACTTGGGATAAAAAAAGTCATCTCGCTCATGCCTTGGGATGGGCGCATGGAATGCGACCAACTCAATACCCACGTTGCTCATTATGCACATGGCTTAGCACTGCCAGAAAGAGCGAAACCCGAAGCCAGCAAACTCAGACTAGGGGTATACCTCGAACCCTCAATAGAAGGCATACGTATTACCAAGCTGATTCCTGACAGCATCGCCAAAAAAAGCGGGATGGAAGTCGGAGATATTATCAACAAAGCGGGCGGGAAAAAAATTAACAAAGTTTCCGAAATCGTCACCATTGTTCAATCGATGATCGTGGGTACTTGGTTACCATTAGAAATAAACCGGAAAGGAAAATCCATAGATATTATCGCAAAGTTTTCAGCTCAACCTTAGAGCCTGTCGCCAATAATGAAAATTATTTTTTTAATCATCTCTCTATGCCTGCTTAGCAGCTGTGTGCTTTTGGAAACAGTAAAACCCTGGCAACGCGGTTATCTTGCCCATGAGCAAATGCAGCTAGATGCCGACCCACTTATGAATCAGGTTGATGATAAAATATATTTTAGTCGCGAAGCCGCAACCGGAGGACGTAGCATCGGTGGTGGTGGCTGCGGATGTAACTAATGGTTAACCCACAAAACAAACCAACACGCTCGATTCGAGCCGCATTATCAGCCGCCACTTGTAGCTTGCTTGCACTCAGCACACCGTCGATTAAAGCAGAAGAAGTCGGCATACAAGCATCCTCCACCTCCATGTTATATGCCGAATATGAAAGAGTCCGTGTATTCGAAAATATAATTTCGGTAACAAAAGAACTAGAAAATGAGCAAACCCTAACGGCCAAGTTTGTGGTCGACGTTATGGCGGGCGCCTCGCCTAACGGGGCAGCCACCATAAGAGAGGCAACACAAACCATCACTTCGCCTTCAGGCAATCAAACAAACATCGCCGCCGGAAAACAAGCCACTAACCCGTTTTTCGATCAACGCATGGGTATTAGTTTCGATTGGTCAAAACCGTGGCAACACTATTGGACAACGACTAGCGGCATCTTCTATTCCACAGAACGTGATTATTCGGCGAGTGGTGGAAGCTTATCAATAGGAAAAGACTTATTTAACCGACACACCACACTCACAGCGGCTATCGCGGGAAGCTACGACCATGTAAAACCCCAAGGTGGAACACCTATTGAGTTACGCATAGCAGATACCGGTAATAACAAACTCGCACAATCTAAGCATAAAATATTCGTAGATAGCGTGTTAGGCGTAAGTCAGATACTCAATCGACGAAGCTTATTACAAATTAATTATAGCTACGGATTGAGACAAGGCTATCTCAATGATCCTTACAAAGTGATCAGTTACTTAGACAGTGGCACCGGATTACCGCGCATAGGAAGCAAATATTATTACGAAAAACGACCAGATTCACGAAAAATGCAAAGCATTTATAGTCGACTATTGCATCATCTAAAAAACCATATTGTTTCACTTTCTTATCGCTATTATTTTGATGACTGGAAAATAAGATCACATACCGTGGATTTAAAACTCACTACCCCGTTAAAAAACCAACATGAACTTCAATGGCATGCACGCATGCATTCCCAACAGCAAGCCTATTTTTACCGTTACGCATTGTATAACGGCAATCTGAACGCCGACATCAACTCCCGCGACATCGTTGTAAACCCAGCAACATTAAATGCCGCTAGTGCGGATTATCGCCTTGGCTCACTTTACTCTTATACGCTAGGCGCAAAATATAAAATTCGTTTTAAGTGGGCAGAAATTGATACCCGTTTAGAATACTTACAGCAACGCGACAAAAACAATCTGTTCGCAACCTTACATGCCGTTATTTTGCAAATGACCGTAAAAGCAAAGTTTTAATTTGTCACTCTTTAGTGACAAATTAAAACTCAAACACCCCATAATTGAAATAACAAAAAAGATGAATTAAGGTATAATCTACGACAACACTGGTAAAAAACTATTAATACTTAAAAACCAAAATGCGCAGCCTACACCCTAAAAAATATTTTTTTGTCATAAATTGTTTATGCCTTTTTTTCATTCTCCTCACAACAGCTTGTGATTATCAACGCATCAAACCTTGGCATAGAGATATTCTCTCCCAAGATCGAGCACAACTTGTTTCAGATACTTTGGAATTTGATGCCGATGAACATATCTATTCAAGCAAAGAAGCGCCAAAAGGCGGCCAAGGAATTGGTGGCGGAGGCTGCGGATGCAATTAAAACGAAAATTTTCCGTCAGAAATCAACTCACTATAGCAACTTCTGCATTATTAATTAGCACATTTACTCCTGACGCTAATGCCGCGCTAGGAGCTGATATGCAAGCAACCGATACCATAAAATCACCTAAAAATAGTAAAAAACTCAACACAAAAATAGTGAATGATAGTGACTCTTTCGCAATATCGAGTTTATATTATGCAGAAGAAGGTCGAGTTAAAGTCAATAAAATGCAAACGCTTATTAGCAACCAACTTGATGATAATAATTTACTAAAAACCAACTTCATTTACGATACTATGACCGGCTCCTCTCCAAATGGGCGTAAATATATTCCTAACACCTCTGGCCTTGTAACAGTCACTACCGCCTCGGGAAATTCTTTTAATACCGAAGGCTCAGCAGCAAATCCTGCGGCTGCAACCTGGCTTACCGTCTTCGCAGATCAGCGCCTTGCGGGAAGTGTTGAATGGGATCATTCTCTCACTTCAATCCTTACAACCACATTGGGTAGCAGTGTTTCAAGTGAAAATGACTACACTTCTTATTCAGGAACGGGAAAAGTATTACTCGAGCTTAATCAAAAACGAACAGCCTTTACTTTCGGCTCCTCATTCACTCAAGATACTATTAGGCCTATTGGCGGCATTCCTCAGAGCCTAGGAGTTTTGACCTGTAGTGACGACGCCTCTGCGCGCGCTTTTGCACCCGCCTGGTTGAACTGTGATTCAACGATAAATTCAACAACTAAATCAAGAGAAAAATCGATCAACGATTATTTTATAGGAGTCACTCAGGTTTGGAATCAGCATACTATATTTCAGCTAAACTATTCTCAAGGTAAAGAAAATGGCTACTTAACGGATCCCTATAAACAAGCAAGCATTATCGATAAAGAATTCAATGACGAAGTAGAAATTGCAATCTTGCATGAGAAACGCCCAGACACTAGAAATACTCAAAGTGTATTTTTTAGACTTGTCAATGCACCTACAGATAGTTTATCTATCAACATGAGTTACCGGTATTTTTGGGATGACTGGGAAATTGAATCAAATACCTTTGATGTTAGATTCAGATTTAACCTCAATAACCACTTTTATATTCAAACCCATGCTCGTTATAATACACAAACATCGGCATTTTTTTTCAGCCCTTACATTGATGTAACAGATAAAGAATCTGATAATTTTTCTGCGCCCAAATTTTTTAGTGCCGATCACCGCCTAGGAGACCAAACTACGACAACTGGCGGCATTAAACTAGGACGCAATTTGGGTGATGTAGGTAAAGTAGGATTGCGCATAGAGCAAATGCGCCAACGATATACCAACAATCAAATTCCTAACATGAAGGCCTGGATAATCCAGATGTTACTTTCCTTTAAGTTTTAAGTTTCTTCTTTTGCAATCACAAACTCTTGCTACATGGCTCAAATTTTCAGAAAAAATAATTATTGGCTTGGAAAATTTAACTGTATGGCGAGTCCATGCGAAGTTTTTGTCAACGCTGAACCTAAAGCACACGCAATAAAAATTATAGAACTCGCTGAATCCGAAGCACTGCGAATAGAAAAAAAATTCAGTCGTTATACGACCAATAACATTGTTTACCGCATCAATAACGCAAAGGGTAAAACGCTATCCGTCGATGAAGAGACCGCCTTACTCCTAGACTACGCAGATCAATGTTATCAAATGAGTGATGGTTTATTTGATATCACCGCAGGAGTTTTACGCAAAGCATGGCAATTCGACGGCAGCGATAAGATACCCAACCCACTAGACATCAAACAAGTTTTTCAACATATTGGCTGGCAAAAAGTGAAGTGGGAAAAACCTTACCTCACACTAAACCCAGGAATGGAAATTGATTTCGGCGGAATCGGTAAAGAATACGCAGTTGATCGCGCGGCAAACTTAATACGACAAAAATATTCTGATTTTACATTGGTAAATTTTGGTGGCGACATGGCAGCCGTCGGAACCAAGAACATAAAAAAACCTTGGGAAATCGGATTGCAAGATCCAAACAATATGGAATCCGGTCTTATCGCAAAAATAGAATTAAGCCACGGAGCCGTTGCCACTAGCGGTGATGCCCATCGCTTCTTGCTAAAAAACGGCCGACGTTATAGCCATATTTTAAACCCAAAAACAGGCTGGCCAATAGAAAACCCACCAAAGCAAGTAACGGTTATGGCACCCACTTGTATCGAAGCAGGCATGCTTGCAACCTTTGCGATATTACAAGGTTCCGAGGCCGAGAGTTTTTTGGCTGCACAAGACGTGGAATACCGCATCATATATTAAAAATAACCTGTCGGGTTATCTCATAACCCGACAGAGCCTCATTATTTATTCAACCGGAGGTGGTGGAGGCTGAACCCATTCATTAGGAGGGGAAACAAAATCAATAGATCCAATATTGTCAGTCATTTTTTCCGGATTTTGGACGCCAAAATCTTTATAAATCGTCGAGGCTACCGCAAATGGCTGCGCTGAATAACTACCTTGAGTTGGGCGAGTATATTGACGAACAGAGCCTTCAAAATAACTTTCAGTCGTTCCAATAATTTTACCTAACGCATGCCCAGCCACGCCACCCGTGGTAATGCTTGCAGCATTGGGATTAGCACCGGCAGTAAATAGATTTTGATTATTTCCATGATCCCAGCCCATCGAATCATTAAGATGCACATTACGACCAAAATCACCATACACATTAATCATAACGTTAGCTCGCCCTTCAGCTTCTAAATGTTTCGTCGCTATGTCCAATGCGTTCATCAAGTTTCTGAGCTTAACAGGATAATCATCTTGCGCAGAATCGTGGTCATCCCATCCACCGAGGCCACCACTACCCAAACTAACAAATAAGGTGTCGGAATTCCCAATGAGTAAATTGACCGCCGCCCGTAACCGGCGTCCGAAATTAGTATTCGGATATTCCAACTGGACGGCAGCATCATCGGGATCCATCGGCATATCATCGCCGTTGCCAATACGCTCTTGCAAATCATCAATAAAAATTTCAATTTCCTTGCGTTTTGCAAAAGCTTCATTGACTTTATTGTATTGTGCGTTACCGCCACTTGCAACTGTTTGCGCCAGTGCTTCAATCACTTCATCCTGAGCAGCACTAAGTGAAGTATTATTTCTTCGAACATATGGATTATTCAAATCCCTATCGAGTGACATTGGCTTTAAATTTTGGGAAGACAAAGTATCACTGCGATTAAAGACCACAGAATCGCCTTCCAAGGTTACAAATGGAAATACGGCTTCAGGCGAGACAACATCATTGGCCGCAAGTACTGATGCTAGGTTTGTTGCTATACCAGGGCGGTCATCTTCAACACCCATTACTCCTGTTAAATTAGAAAAAATACTCGGTCGATGCGCTCTTGAATCATCTGCGGTTCGATATAACGTGCGTAATACCGTCAAACGACCTTTAGCGACCATGTCTTCCATTACTTCGCCACCCGCTCCGTTGTTTCCGCCACCCCAAAACTGGTTATGCGTCACACTGCTTCCAAAATCCCCATCTGCTGCCACTAAATCAGCACCATATTTATTTTTTGAGTCTTCGTTAATTTTTCGAATGTTTGTAAGGTTACCTCCAAGCTCCGACGGCCCCCCATATAAAAAAATATTAATGATCTGCGGCATGACACTGGGTTTAACATATTCAATTTCACCCTTCACAAATGCACGGGCATTCATCAGCTTGCGTTGAGATATGCCAATGGCACTCGCATCTGAAACCAAACCTCGACTACCTAACATTGATGGTATCAATACGGCGCTTCCGAAAAGCCCCATTGATTTTACAAAATTTCTTCTTTTCATGGACTTTCCCTTTTAATTCACCGCATTATAAAAATAAATTTCTGGTAACCGAGAAAGGTAATCCAGAACAATTCTCGCTTGATTCGCTTTATCTGTCTCCGCTTCCGCTTCAATAACAGCCATAAGTCCTTCAACTTCTTCATCGGTGGCATTTCTAGCGACAACCGAAATGAATAAGTATTGAATATAATCATCAAGTGTTAAAAAATCGCCATACGAAGTAAAGCGGCTGTCCCAAGCTCCCCAAGTATTTACAGTTTTTGCAAGTAAGCGATCACGAACGGCTGAATGATAAGTCGCAAAACTTAAAGAGTCCAAAGGCTGATCTTTAAATCGACCTAACTTTAGTCGCATAGAAGGCTGGCCCATTTTACTCAGTGTGGGAGTATTCGCACCTAAGTCCGTATTAACAAGCTCTCTCAAAAATCGTGTCTCACTTTCCCACTTAGTACGCTCAGCTAAATTAAAAAAAGTTTCTTCAAAATTTTTCGGCTTTTCATTCGACAATAAATATTCTTTAGAAAAAATGATGGCCAAAAAGATATCGTGAAATCTTACAGGATTTTTAGCCACGATATCTTGCACAAGACTCGCTCGTTGTTCCGAACTCGCCGTAGGAAAAAATCGATTAACTAAAACAGTGGTAATTCGTGGAATAACTAAAACATGATTTGCAATTAACTCATAA
>JALUUH010000106.1 GCA_027021445.1 Gammaproteobacteria bacterium | reverse complement strand
TGTGATTCGTTGATTTTAATAAATATATTTCGATTCTTATCCTTTCATTGTTATCTTCGGGAGAATCGTCTTGATGACATATAAAGTTCCGCTTTTGCACTTAGGACAGGTGCAGCCTGTATTATCAACACGTTGTGTTCGGTTTTCCAAGTATCATGGCCTTTTCTATTTCAATCCAGTCCAGGTTTTCTTCGATCTGTTTTTTTAGTCGTGGAAATCGCTCAAAGGGCACACCGACTGAGTAAACTCGACATGGTTGGTGTTGAGAATGGTGACAATCTGGTCACTGAAAAAGAAGAGTAAGATTGGTTTTCGGTTTCGAACTGAAAATTATTTATTTGTTGATATTGACATTCGGCCATAATATGGTACCATAAAAGGACTGGAGGTGATTGTTATGAAAATTTCTACTGATATCAAGCCAATATCATTCCTGAAGTCCAAAGCTGCTGATATGTTAAAGCAGGTAAATGAAACTCACCGGCCCATAATCATTACACAAAATGGTGAACCGAGAGCCGTGCTTCAAGATCCCGAAAGTTACGAAAACATGCGTAACGCCATAGGGTTAATGAAATTAATATCCTTGGGCGAGGAGGACATCCTAAAAGGAAAATCAAAAACGCAAGACCAAGTATTTTCTGATTTAGAGAAACTAGTTGATTCCTGAATAATGGCAAAAAATTATAAGGTGCTTTGGGCAAAAGCCGCTGAAGAGGATTTGAAGTCCATTATTGAGTATATATGCGTTGATAGTCCATCGGCTGCCAGAGACAGCCTCAAAAAAATAAAAGCCAAATCTTCAAATCTTTGCTCTTTTCCCCAAAGAGGTCGAGTTGTCCCCGAGCTTAAAGATCACGGCATTCTTCAATATCGAGAATTGATCATTCCTCCATGGCGGGTGATTTACCGTATTTCTGAAGAGCAGGTTTATGTGCTATTGGTTATTGATTCCCGGCGAAATGTCGAGGATGTTTTGCTTGAGAGGCTGGTAAGGAAAAAATAATGCTAACAATCGCATATCAATCAATGGCTTTGGTATCCCGAAAATTGGATGTTTTTTTCAACTACAGGGGTTTTTCTACAGCCGCGTTAGGCATATTGAGGATTAATCATAAAATGAGCCATGAACTAATTATCGTAGAAAGCAAAGATCAAATTGGACTTTGTTTTGATGTGTTCAAAGAACTTAGACCACACCTAGAGAAAGATAAATTTATTGAGCAAGTTTTTCGGCAAAAAAATCAGTCATATCAAATCATTGCCATTAAAGAGTGCGATGAAATACTTAGCGCCGCAGGCTTTAGATTTGCAGAGTTTTTAGCATGGGGAAAAGTGCTTTATATAGATGATTTAACAACATTGCCAGAACATAGAGGCAAGGGTTATGCGGCTATATTGATGGATTGGTTAATTAAATATGCTCAAGAAAAAGAGTGCCAAGGTTTACACCTAGATACTGGCCACAATAGACATTCTGCCCATAAGTTATATTTAAAAAAGGGGCTAAGTATAACCTCTCATCATCTATCACTTGAATTCCAGTAAAATGCCTAACACATATGAACCCTAACACTGTCAATAACTCTCTTTTTCGGCCCTTTGAAGAACCAAACTAAAAATCCGTTAACAAAACCGAATACTTCGTCTGTCATCGCCGCTGCCAGGCAAAGTGCTTACAGCAAACACACACGAGAGTCTCTCACCGCTGCCTGCATTTTTCGCCATCCATAGCGAGGTGCAGGGCCACTACGATGCATGGATGCATTAGCTGGTCATCTAGGCGTTATATATTTCTGGAGTATTGAGAATATTGGAACATTCAGCAACTATAAAAAATAAATTACTCAAAAAAATAAATTACTCACTATTACTGAAGTCGGTATGACTATTTATTGGATCTTTGCTGTCTTTGTCATTGTTGGTTTAATAAATGTACCACCAGAGTATATGTATAGTGATTATCAAAACCCTATAATAGTTACTTGGAATTGGTCTTTTTTCCCTGTTGGTATTCTGTTTGCTGCTTTAGGTTTGTTTAGTCATTTTGGAAAGTCCTCCCTGCATCATAAGCAAATGTTATCGACAGCATCATTATCATTAATGTTTTGCGCTAGTTTAATGGCTATTTCGTTTTGGCTAATAAAAGGGGAATTTGACCCATTTTGGTGGGGTATTAATCTTTGGCTAATTGCGTTGTCAATTTGGGGGTTTATTGGTCAATATCGTGCAAAAAATATATATAATCGGGTAGCCGGAGGTCTCTAACCTCCAGCTTCCACACCATCTTTCTATTACCCATAAATATTTTTCAACATTTGTGCGCCTTCAGCCATGTCAGCCAATTTTCTAAGTCCACGCCAAACATGTGTAATGCCAGGGTCATCGTCACCTTTCCTTGCAAGAAATCCCCCCAATTGAGCAATCCAGGTTGTTACTTGCTTCATACTTGGCGCACGTTTCGGTATTTTTTTATTGGGATTAAACTTTACAAATAATATTTTCCAGTCAACGTCATTTAGAAACAATACGGCGTCTTCAAAAGTCAAGATGGGTATATTGGTATATAACATCCATTCGATTTTATCCACGCCTTTAGGCGGGTTTTTTTCTAAAATGAAATAAATCATAGATGTCGGCCTCTCGATCAGCAATCGTCACCACTTGTTTATTTTGTCCGTCAAACATTGATACTGTCTTTTTCATCGAAGTTAGCCACCGTAGACTTTCCTTTTCTTCAATCGATAGGGCTACATTATGCGATTTTTTCTTTAGTGGAATGCTCTCTGCTGAAAGCGTTTCTCTCGAATAGATGTCTTGATCTAATAGGCCTAAAGGAAGGCCGTCTGCGGCGTGATCCCTAAGGTGGTATGCATGCAGAGCCCTTTTGTTTCTGGGTGGCTTGTATAATTATAATACGTGGTATCTTGGATCGCTAATACAACGTTTTCCTGCTTGGATCTGGAGGCTGTCATTTTGGCATGCGCTTGGATAATATCTTGATAGTTTACATTATCATTATTAAAAAATCGATAAGCCGCTTTCGTTTCTCCCCAGTCACCACAGGCTTTGTTTATAGGACTTTCGGGTGAATCTAAAGCAGTTACTCCTTATAGGCTACTTGTTTGATGTCAGTTGTAACTGCGGGATCTCGATTTGAAGTTCAAAGCCGGTTTTTTATGTATTTTTCATAAATAATTTCTAGCGTTATTTGCTCGCGTGCTAGTGTAATTTCTTTTTTATTGCGTTGTTTGTTATCCAACTTTCCTAGAGCTTTCACGCTTGAATAAAACTTGTTCCAGTTTCCGTTATTCTCAACAAATAATGCAAAAAATATCGGCAATTTTGAATAATAGGTGCTATCACTTACAAACCGAGCATTGTTCAGCTCTGTAGAAAACCAGTTATCATAAGCATTGGTTTTCCAGTGTTTCTTAAATGCCTGGTATTCATTTCTGAGCACAAGAAATATTTGTGCTTTTTTTGCTCTCTTGGTGGCGTCATTTTCATCTGAGTTATACAAGGTCACTAATGACTGTTTTGTTTTTCGAAGTAATAAGCGATACGAATGATGGCGTTCTAGGTAGGTGAAATACTTCTTAAGCTGACTTTTATCGTAGGATGCGAGCCAATATAAAACACCTATTTGTTCTACTGCTTTTGCAAAAGCTTCGTTAAACGACGTATTATCCGAAATATAAACGACTTGATGGGCGAGCTCATGAAATATGAGGCCAGAGATACTGCGATCTTTCCAGGCTAACATATTGCTGAGTATCGGATCGTCAAACCAGCCAAGTGTTGAATAGGCACTTGCTCCGGTAACTGTTGTATCTAGGCCTTTAATATCGAGCGTACGAGCGAAGCTTTCTGCGTCGTTCTTATTAAAATATCCGCGATAGCTAACGCAGCCGATAATGAGATAACACCAGTTAACAGCTTGTAATGAGAACTCTGGAGTGGCATTTACATTCCACACTATGTAATCAGTATTGATATAAGCTATTTCGGTATAGCTATCATTGTCCGGAAGCTTTAATTCCCTAGAGGCATAAGATCTTGTATCTAAAATATAACGCAGTTTTTTTCTTTCTTTATCAGTGAGAGCGGGGTCATGGAATCTTTCCTTTATTTGTTGCTTTTCCCACATGAGGTTTAGATGCCCCATTACGGATTGATTGTAATAGCTAATAGTTGAGCACGCCATAAGTGTCATAATAGTTAGGGTGAGCAGGATGCATTTTAGTGTTTTAAGCGATTTATTTATCATGGGTGAAAGTTTGTCTTGTAATATAATGTTTCTATTCTAAAGGGGGCTGGGTATTTCTTGAAGACTTATTTGGTAGGTGGTGCGGTTAGAGATGAATTACTGGGTATAGCATCTATTGAGCGAGATTGGGTAGTCGTGGGTTCTACACAGCAGGAAATGATCGCGCTTGGTTATAAACAAGTGGGAAAAGATTTTCCAGTTTTTCTTCATCCAGAGAGCAAAGAGGAATATGCGTTAGCGAGAACGGAGAGAAAATCAGGTCTGGGTTATACAGGTTTTGAGATAGATGCTAGCCCCAATGTCAGTCTAGAAGAAGACCTCATGCGGCGTGATCTCACTATTAATGCAATTGCTAAAGATGAAAAGGGTCGAATATATGACCCCTACGGAGGCCTGTTTGATATAAGAAATAAATATTTAAGACACGTTTCAGACTCATTTCGAGAAGACCCTTTAAGGCTGCTGAGGGTGGGGCGATTTGCCGCGAAACTAAAACATAAAGGATTTTCTATCCACCCAGAAACTTTGGAGTTGATGCGAAGCTTGTCAACTTTCGAAGAAATAAATGCTTTAGTATCCGAACGGGTTTGGACTGAGTTGGTTAAAGTGTTTAAAACAGATTTTCCATCTGAGTTTTTTAATGTATTGCATAAATGCGGAGCATTAAAATATTTATTCCCAGAGGTGGATAAATTATTTGGTGTTCCGCAGCCAAAAAAATATCATCCAGAGGTAGATACGGGTGTGCATACCATGATGGTAATTGATCAGTCCGTTAAATTGAGCAGTTGTGTAGACGTACACTTTGCTGCGCTTTGTCATGATTTGGGAAAAGCCGAAACACCTAAAGATATCTTACCGAAACATCATGGTCATGAAAAGAAATCAGTGCCCTTGGTGAAGATTATTAGTCATCGCCTAAAAGTTCCAAACTCAAGCAAAGAGCTGGCGATACAGGTAGCTAAATACCATACTTTGGTGCATAAAGTTTTTGAGCTAACAGCAAAAAAAATTTTAAAATTATGCTTGAATGTTAATGCGTTTAGAAGGCCTGATAGGTTTGAGTTATTTTTACTAGCATGTAAAGCGGACTCCTTGGGTCGTCTTGGATATGAAAAAAGTGAGTATCCGCAGCGCCATTTTTTATTAAAAATAGTTGAAAGCTGTGCAAAAGTCGATGCTTCTCAGTTTGTATTAAAAGGGCTTAAAGGTAAAGAAATAGCTGATGCTATCAATGAAGAAAGGCTGAAAATTATTAAACATTTGATGATAAGTGTTTAACCTAAAATCCGCGGTCGAAGTGTGGGGAGTCTAGGTTTAACTTTTTTATAATAAAAATTAAGAATAGTTAACAGAGATTTTCGTAATTCGGTGTATTCATGTGTTGAACTGAGTCTTAGAGGTAAGAGAATGAAAGCAGGATGGGATGAAGATTATTTACTTAAAATACTGGCGACTGCCATTGGTTAATTTTAAGCCCGATTGCCCTGGCGGAAGGCCCTATTCCACAAAAAGCGGAGATCGACGCTTATCACATAGCAGTAGCGACAGCTAATGGAATGGATCACTTACTCACATGGAATTGTACTCATATTGCGAATACTGTAATGCGTCCAAAAGTTGAGGCTGTTTGTCGAAAACATGATTATGAACCACCAACCATATGTACACCACAAGAACTGATGGAGGATTAAATATTATATGGCAAGATCCAATAGTTAAAGAAACACGTGAATTAAGAAAAAAATATGCTGAACAATTCAATAATAATCCAGATAAAATTTTTGAAGGTATTTGTAAACGACAAGGCAAGTAAAAACGAAAACGTGTATCACGTTCCTGCACGCAGACCTAATTCAAAAAGAAATATAGCCTAACCAAAAAATCAAGTCGACGCAAAAAGACGCGCGGCTTATTTAGTCGCTATATTTTTTTGAGTGCGGAAATCAATTTAAGGTGCTTAGCAAAGGGAAGAAAATCTCGGTCTGAAAACAGTAAAGGGACTTTGTTTTCTATGCAAAATGTGGCTATGACTACATCATTTGTTTTTCTGACAGTAATCCCTTTTTTTCTAAGAAATCGGTAGTTATCAGCACACTTCATAACCATGCTTTTGCCTAGCATTTCATAGTGATCTAAAACATCTAACTTGGTTCGAGCAATTTTATAATCTTTGTCATTCCGGAATCCTTGAAGAATTTCAAGGAATATAATGTCGCCTATAGCAACAGTCCCGTTTTCAAGCTCTGAGTCTAAAGCATTGGTCTCGACAGAATCGATCCCACCAAAATAATCAATCCACACACTGGTGTCGGCTATAATCACTAGCCACCCCTCATTTCATCTAGGTCGCCTTCCCACTTAAGTTTACCTCTGAGTTCTCGAATTGAATTCTGTTTATTCTTTTTAATCAATAGCTTGAGTCCTTCTTCAACGGCCTCTTTCTTTGTTCTAAAGCCAGTAGCCTTTAAAGCATCACTCATTAGTTCATCGTCAATTACAATGTTTGTTCTCATGCCGCACCTTGTGTATAGTGTTAATCCAATATACACATTGTAGTAGATAAACAAAAACATAACGAATTAGGTTAGATTTTGTGAGCTTGCGAACCAAAATCTGAACCGGTTTGTTGGACAAGCCCGGTGACTGACGTATAGATTGACTATGAAGATAGCTTTTTAAGTTTGACTGCCACTCAAGGCTTGTCATATTTCGCAAGCCTTGATTTCAAGTATTTAGATGACCATTGCGGTCATTTTTCCCGACAACAGCGGGATATTTTTTCCATTTCACCTTAATTGAAACAAGCGCAACTCTCAGCACGGAATACTGAAAAATTTTCTGGCTTGGTGTTTTCGGTTACATAACGCGTGATGACACCCCTTTATTATGTCGGCACCATCGCGGCCAACAATCTGTCAGGAGAAATGCGGGTTTTGATGATGTTCATCACGCCACCACAACGCCGACAAAGCATTTTCGGTCTCTCTTTTATCCATGCCAATGCCCGATTTGGATCAAACCCGAACAAAAGCTGAAGCACCTGAATCAAACGTTTACTGTTGGGGTGCAGGAAACCAAAATTTCGGGTGCGCCGAAAGCGTTTCGGGAGTACGTGTTGCAAAACCAGCCACAAGAATTTTTCGCCCAGGACAGTTTTATAAACCCACTGTTTTGTCTTGCTGTTCTGGTAACGAAAAGTCACCTTCCCATTCTTGCAGCTTACAATGTCTTTTTCCCGAATGACACCTCGATACAGATAACGCCCAAGGTAAACCAGCGCTTTTTCACCGGAACCGACCGATGTGCAATCCACAACCCATTTTTCTGGATGTTGTGAAGGCAAAACCTTCTTGCGTGATCGCCACCAGCATTTTGGCACGAAAGACCTTGGCCAATGCCGTATGGCTAAAAAGATACGGTGTGTTTTTTCCGCTTTTTTTGCTTCTCCATAGGTTATTCGTCTTATCAATGGCCGCTGCGGGCATCACCACATGCACATGAGGATGAAAATCAAGATTACGCGCATGGGTATGTAACACCGCAATAGCTCCGGGCGTCCCCTGAAGCTGTTTGTCGTTTTGGCTGAACGTACTGAGTGTTTCCCAGCTCACTTTGATCATGGCATCGTAGATTTTGCGCTGATGCACCCAGGCCAGTGGCCTGAATTGCGCTGGCAGCGTAAAAGTCAGCAGGAAATACTCCCCCGGTACCTGTTTTTTCAATTGCCGCTCCAGCCATTGCGGGCTTTCATGCGCCTGACAATGAGGACAGTTTCGGTGGCCACAAGAGTGAGGCACAAAGACCTGCTCATCACACTCACCGCAACGGGCCAGCATCAACAGGCTATGACGTGTTCGGCACACCTTCATCGCCCCGAGCGCCTTTTTATGGGAAGGCAATAGCCGGTCCTTATATTGCGCTAAAAACGTCGTTTCAAACAGGGTGATAATAGATGAAAGCAGCGTCATGAGATATTCCCCCAGCGAATGGAGAAATCTTTCATCAGATCATTGATGGCCTGCCGGGTATTGTTTTCGGTGCGGGAAGTAAGGTGTGTGTATTTGCAGGTGGTCACAATACTGGTATGACCGAGAAGATCCTTCACATCCTGCAGGCGGACGCCCGATTCGATCAGATGGGTTGCATAACTGTGCCGCCTCTTCCCGAGTGATAATCCTAAATTCCTCAGTTGACCGCTTCAAAGCTTCGTTATGTTATTGATTAAAATGCAAATGCGTATGCTTATCAAGCTCACTCAGACGGTGAATGCGCTACGCCATGAATAGCACGC
>JALUUH010000105.1 GCA_027021445.1 Gammaproteobacteria bacterium | reverse complement strand
AATAGCAGGCCTATTGCGAGGAATTTCCCACGGTGCCCTCTTCGGGTAAACGTGGCCACGAAATGAAGAGGACGTGCCATAACACCTAAATCTCAATCGCTACGGGTATACCTTACAGTTGCATAAACATCCGTTAGGATTGCGTGTTTAGACTACCATTACAGCGTATAACGCCTACGTGGGTGCTATTCCTGGAACGCACCCTTGGTGAAATCCAGGGTTTTAAAAAAACACATCACATTTCAACCAAAAACAAAAAAGCGATTCCCCAAATAAGATAAAATATACTTACCACAACAATATTTTACAAAAAGGAAAACCGCTTAAATGAAGTCTAGCAGATCTGAAGTGCGTCGCAAAACCCATCGTATTCCCTTTCTTCGATTTGAGGATCAAAAACTCACGTCCTTTTCCGGTTTGTTGGTTTTTCAGAAACTATTTGAACATCTTT
This sequence comes from Gammaproteobacteria bacterium, assembly GCA_027021445.1. GTDB lineage: Bacteria > Pseudomonadota > Gammaproteobacteria > S012-40 > S012-40 > JALUUH01. The sequence goes on along the minus strand of JALUUH010000105.1, from coordinate 1,412 downwards.
GCATCAAATCAAAACTCCGGCAGTGCTTCAAACACTTGAAAGTAAGTCCGATCTTTGGCCATGCCAATATTGTTCTGTTGCTTATCGTGCATCTGCTATTAGGCTACCGTGATCTACGGCATGTTCGCTATTACAATGACGACCCTTTAGTCTGCCGTCTTTTAGGTCTCACGCGTTTACCCGATATAGCCACCATGAGTCGTACATTAGCCAATACGGACGAGCAAAGTGTGACCGCCCTTCAAGACTTAATGATCAGCATGGTCATTGAAAGGATTCAGTCACTCCATTTAGCGCGTATCACGCTGGACTTCGACGGTTCGGTTATTGGTACCGGGCGTTATGCGGAAGGTACTGCTATTGGATTTAACAAGAAAAAGAAAGGTCAGCGCAGTTATTACCCGCTCTTTTGTACCATCGCACAAACCGGCCAAGTGTTTGATGTTTTACACCGTAGTGGTAATGTACATGATTCCAAGGGTGCTCAAGCATTTATCTTGAATTGTATTAAACAAGTACGGTTAGCGCTTCCGGAGGTTATTGTTGAAGTGCGCATGGATAGTGCCTTTTTCAGTGATGCCATTGTAAAGGCTTTAGACCAGAAAAAGATTGAATATACGATCAGCGTCCCCTTTGAGCGTTTCAGTGAATTAAAAGCAAAGATTGAAACGCGTATCCGTTGGTATCCCATGGATAAGCAATGTGACTATTTTGAATCTGATTGGAAACCGAAGTCATGGAATCGGCGACATCGTTTTATATTCGTCCGACAATTCTCCAAAGTTCAAAACAAGAAACCCGTACAATTGGATCTTTTTGTCCCTTATGAATCTGATTTCGAATTCAAGGTTATTTTAACCAATAAATTGCTAACCGCTGCCAAAATCACTGCATTTCATAATGGGCGGGGAAGCCAAGAAAATATTTTTTCAGCGCTAAAATCACAAAACCAGTTGGATTATGTACCGACGCGAACGTGGTGTGGCAACAAGGTCTATATGCTTTGTGTCCTTCTTGCTCATAATCTTAATAAAGAATGACAGATGATAGCCCATCCAGCCTGTCGTGCAACACAAGAAAAACGTCCTGCGTTATGGAAATTCGAAAAGCTGGATACGATAAGAAAACGAATTATTCAGCGTGCTGGGCGACTCATTCGTCCGCAAGGTAAATTGACGTTATCAATGTCGGTAAATAAAACGATTGAAAAAGAATTTCTACACTTAATGGATGCCATTGATAAGGCGGCATAACAGATTTCGCTATTTTTTATGCAACGCTAGGGTATATTGAATGTTTCTATAATCGTGAGCGGTTACATTCATCTATTGGTTATCTAAGTCCAGTCAATTATGAAACACAACTTGCCGCTTAAATGAAATCAAGTTATAAAAAGAAATCTCTGAATGAAT
>JALUUH010000104.1 GCA_027021445.1 Gammaproteobacteria bacterium | reverse complement strand
GAAAGACGTAGATGCAGATATGGTTTCTCAATGCCTCGCCAAGGACTTGGTAGAATGGGGCTGAATGGCGAAATCCTACTGCTAAAATCTAAAAAGAATCTAAAAAGGGGTCAGACCCCAATACCGCCAAGATCCCAATACCGCCAATACCGTATCCATTTCCACAGCACTAATAAAAAGACCGCATCGGTAACCGGCAATCCGGTTCTTTTTTGAATCCTGATTGTTCGATAAGCCTATTAACATTTAAACTTTTCCAAATATTGGCAAAAATATTATCCACACATTGCCCTGGATGATTAAGCACTTCTTCAATCAAACTTGGAATTAAGCGCTTATTCGTGTCATTATTCATTTGGGTCTCCGGTAGGTTTTGATGTTTGGCTTTGAGGACCTATATTATACCAACTGTGAGACTTGCTTTCTTTATATGTCAGTCACTTGAACTAATTCTCTGTTGATTTTGAACTCCGAAACTTGAGTATATATATTAAAAAGGAAAACCTTGATGAATGTTTCGACCTCTGATTCGGGATATAACAAAATGTTTATGCTAGACCGGTTAACTGTTGGCATTTTCTTCGCCATCGAAAGTTATTCTGGCAGTATCCCAAAAATGGAAAATCAGGTTACACTGGCAAAACGTGCTGAGGCACTGGGTTTTGCCGCATTATGGTTTAGGGATGTTCCCTTACACGATCCAAATTTTGGGGATGTCGGGCAGATTTATGATCCCTGGGTATACCTGGGCTATATCGCCGCACAAACTTCTAGCATCGCGCTGGCAACTGGCAGCATTGTTTTTCCATTAAGCCATCCTATCCTTCTTGCCAAAGCAGCAGCATCAGTCGATACTTTATCCGGTGGACGCTTGGTGTTAGGAATTGCCTCTGGCGACAGGCCCGTTGAATACCCTTCTTTCGGCATTGATTTTTCCACTCGTGGTGAGCGCTTCCGTGAAACCTTGCGCTATTTCAAAGAAATCCTTGGCAATTCATTTCCCTCCATTGATTCTCCTTTGGGGGATCTAAAGGGTGTTGATTTACTTCCGAAACCGTATCACGAACATATCCCCATACTTATTACCGGGCACAGCCAACAAAGCCTTGAATGGATCGCAAAAAATGGTGACGGCTGGATCACCTATCCTCGAAACCTTAAAGACCAAGAAGACATGGTTAGCAAGTGGCGTCAGCTGACACAAGATGCTCCTGATGGTTTTAAACCTTTTTCCCAGTCGTTGTATATTGACTTGGTCGAAGGTCCAAACACACCACCTGAACCAATACATCTTGGCTTCAGATCAGGTCGCAATCACTTGATCGAATTTCTTGGCGCATCTCGCGAGGCAGGAGTAAACCATGTTGTTCTAAATCTTAAATATGGAACAAGACCTGTTGAAGATGTGCTCGAAGAAGTGGGGCAGGAAGTTTTACCTTTTTTCCCTTCTTAAGGGCAAATATCTGGACGCAAAACTGATTAGTGAATTAAAGGGCTCTGACCCCTTTATAATGTTCATGAAACCCTAAGTCGTATAATTTAAATCAGACTTTTTTATATTTGTCCATCATCACTACACTTATTTTATAGATTGCCCATAACAATAGAGCGGTTCCCGCTGCAGAAAGTATAATGTTGCTGGTGCTTAAGGCGGTCATTAAGCCAATACCACCGAGTAATAAAAAAATCAAAATGCCACAACAGGCAATTTTTAACACAATAAGTTTTGCGATATTTTTATGATCCATGATGAGTCCCAATATTTATCCTTATTTCGAAAAATCTTTTAAACAGCATTTCCCCGATAGATTGCGAGTGCTGCAAGAACATTAAGTAAAATAGACAGTATCACAATCTGGATCGGCGCAGAAATAGTAGGTTTGCTCTTTCTGTGTGAGATTCCACGGTTTTTTAAGATGATGCAAGATGGTCTTGTAAGGCACCTCCCTATATTCTTTATTATTTTTAGGACAGGCTTGGCGCTTTGTCGGTAAATTGCTTGTTTTTTTGGTTCAGGGCGTATTCCGATAAGCGCGTTTTGTTAATCGGTTTTCGATTCCTTGGGCAGCAAGGCAATCATCGTGTTTCTTGCTGCGATACGCACTATCGGCATAAACAGTGGATTCATCGGATTTCTCACAGAGGAGGAGGGTATGTTAGGTCTTAATGAAATCGACGATGGTGCCACTACCTTCTGCTTCCTGCACAGGCATTCGAAAACAATACATGCCCTGGCCGTTTTCGCACATCCATGTGCTTCACGGCACCGTGACTTCCATGCCAAATGGGCACGTTTACTCAAACGCGTGTTTGGTTATGCAATCGCATTCAATGGAGTGGCGTATTTACTTGGCTTGTCGAAATAAATTGACGAGTAATTACTCAAGTTCCCATTTATATAGACCCTTTTCAATGACTATTTTTGCTTCTAAAATTTTTTTTTGAGCAAATTGTTATAGACTTAGCGCTCCTGAACCAAACTAATACTTTTGTTTTTTTGCAAAAAGGTGGTTTATACTACCTATCCTCCATTGCGTAGATATGGAAACGTTATTGGCTATTGCTTGAATGATAGCCCAATGAATTATTCAAAAATAAGTAGTTGACCTAATTCTCATGACATCACTGGATCCTATCGTACTCTTTTTTATCTTCGGGTTAACAGCTGGTATATTGCGTTCTGAGCTGCGTTTGCCACCGGCCATCTATGAAGGATTGACAGTACTGCTACTGATTTCCATCGGTCTGAAAGGGGGGATAGAACTCGCCAAACAGCCGTTTGCTGAACTGGTAGGCCCCATATTTACGGTGATGCTGATGGGTTTTCTGCTGCCGCTCGTTGCCTATCCGGTATTGCTGTATGTTGGCCGTTTCAAGCGCCCTGATGCGGCCTCGATCGCCGCCCATTATGGTTCAGTAAGCGTCGGTACCTTTGCTGTGGCAGTGGCATATCTGTCCTCCCAGGATATCAATTACGAATCATATATGTCTCTCATGGTGGTGATCCTGGAGGTGCCTGCGATCCTGGTGGGTATTATTTTGGCGCGCGGTATTTCGCGTGAAACGCGCTGGGGGAGGTTGTCCCATGAAATTTTGCTGGGTAAGGGAGTGGTGCTGCTCGTAGGAGGGATGTTGATTGGCTGGGTTGCTGGTCCCGAGGGAGTAGAGCCTATTGCGCCGCTGTTTTTTGATTTATTCAAGGCGATACTTGCTCTGTTTTTGCTGGAAATGGGGTTGATCGCAGCAAGTCAGGTAAGTAGTCTGCGTCGTTATGGTTTGTTCCTTGTTGGCTTTGGCATTCTTTTTCCTCTATTCTCTGCGGTCGTGGGTGGTTGGCTGGGCCTGATGCTGGGGATGTCGACAGGTGGCACCATGATGTTGGCAACGCTGGCAGCGAGCGGCTCCTATATTGCCGTACCAGCGGCAATGCGGCTTACGGTGCCAGAGGCGAATCCTACGCTGTCGATCAGTGTTTCGTTGGGAGTGACTTTCCCATTTAATATTGTGGTGGGAATACCGCTTTATCTTCAATTTGCCAATTGGCTGCATAGCCTCTAAGGATGACATAATGTCTACTGCTACTACGCGTAAACTGGTGACGATTATCACGGAGTCTGCGCTGGAACATAATCTGGTCGATGATTTTGGGCGCTTGGGTGCTCGCGGTTACACTATTACTAACGCACGAGGGAAAGGTCATCGGGGAGTGCGTGATGCCGATTGGAGCACGAGCAGTAATATTCGTGTTGAAGTGATTTGTGGTGAACAGGTAGCTGAAACCATCGTGGCATATCTTCAGAAACATTATTATAAGGACTACGCCATGATCATATTTATGACGGATGTAGAAGTGATGCGTTCGAAGAAATTCTGACCTAGATCATGGCGTGCTTGCGCCGAACGCAAAACTGCGCTCGCAAATAATTCCCTAACCACTCGAAGCCGATACTGGTGGGGAAGGCAGGGGTTGTTGCCTGCACAGGCGTTTTCGTCTCGGTATTCGCGATATTCGGGTCTGATCGCTTTTATCTTGACCCCAAGTATATGTAGCCTCGCGAGAAAGGTATCCGGTTTGTTATGTGCTTGATCATTATGTTAATCAAGCAGAAAGCTCCGCCAACCACTCAGCTCCTTTAACGATTGTGACTGAGCGACGAAATTCTTCTTGTCGAAGTTCACGAACCAATTGAATGCATTCAGCCTCAGGAAAAATTTTAGCGAACTTAACGAGTGATGGTGCTGGATGTTTATCGGCATATTTACATTCAATCAACTGTGTCGGTGTGTCGTTTTCGCAGATTACAAAATCAACTTCTGCTCCCTCTTTTGTCCTCATATAATGTAGGCTGGCCGACATGCCCTGAATGTCTTGTTCGAAGTGTATATGTTTAAGTAACATCGTCGCACAAGTATTTTCCCATTTAACACCTTCATCACCAATCACATAAGCGGAATCAAAAAAATAGACCTTGGGTTCTTTTAATATCGCTCGCGCTATATTGCGATGAAATGGTCGCACTAAAAAGATGATATATAATGCTTCGAGAATATCGAGGTAGCTTGCCATCAATTCTTTAGCGAGCGTGGTTTTACCTACTTGTCGTGGCCCCGTCAGCATGACCATTTTTTTACCCAGATCGAATGATATTGAATTCGAGAGGTAGTGCTTCATGGTGGCTATTATTAAAAATATTGAACAATAGTCAAGTCTATATATCGTTTAGTTGAATAATAGTTAGGTTTTGCTAGATTCGCATGGAAATCATGTCGGGGTTAATCAGCTATCTTCTTTTTGCGCCTTAGCCTGTTTTGTTGGTAACCATACGGTGAAGCACGTTCCTTGTCCGACTTTGCTCTGCACTTCGATACGGCCGTGGTGTTTTTTGACAATGCTGAACGAGAGTGATAAGCCTAAGCCTGTTCCGGTACCTACGGGCTTAGTCGTAAAAAAAGGTTCAAACAGACGATTGATATGTTCGGGTTCAATCCCCTGGCCGGTATCGATAATCTCAATCCAAACATCGCTGTCCTTGATTCCAGTGCGAATCGTGATGGTACCGAATTCTTTAATCGCATGAGCAGCATTGACGAGCAGATTCATAAAGACCTGGTTAATCTGCGAAGCGAAGCATTCGACTGGCGGTAGTTCGCTGTATTCTTTGACTACCTCGGCCTTGTATTTAATTTCATTGTTGACGATGTTAAGCGTGCTGTCGATTCCTTGAAGTAGATCTGTGGGCTGCCATTCGGCTTCGTCGACATGCGAAAACTCTTTGAGGTCTTGTACGATTTGCGTCACACGTGACGCACCATCGATACACTCCTTGACCAACTTCGGTACATCCTCTTTAATGTAGTCGAGATCAAGGTTGTCCTTCGCGGTTTTCACCCGCTCGGCAAATGTCTCATGTTGTTCGAGAAGTGGTTCTGCTGCTTGATAGAGGTCGATTACCTCAATGATATTTTTCATATAATTTGCGAGCGTGTTGAGGTTGGAATTGATGAAGCCCACAGGGTTGTTGATTTCGTGCGCAACCCCGGCGGCTAACTGGCCAATGGCGGCCATTTTTTCGTTCTGCAGTAGCTGGCCTCGTGCCTCTTGCAATTCCCGTATTAGTGCCTGCTGCTCTTCCTTTTCGGTGCGCAGTGCTTCTTCCATTGTTTTGCGCGCAGTAAGATCAAGCAGGGAACCAAGGAGTTCCAATGGCTTACCCGATTCGTCATAAACCATCCTGAGGCTATCATGCATCCAGAGATATTCACCATTGCGATGACGAAAGCGGTAATCGTAAACCTGCTGACCTCCTTCTGCTAACAGCAGGGGTAATCGTTGCATGAGTCCAGGCTGGTCGTCAGGATGGATGCGTTCGAACCAGAAATTCATATCGTTGAGCATTTCGTTAGGTTCGTAACCCAGGATGTTGCGGAGGTTTTCGCTAACGAATGTAATCTTGAAATCACCGTTGGGCACGGCGCTATAGATAATCGCTGGACTGTTGTCGATAAGATATTGCAAGCGGGCGCTGGTTTCGGCGAGGCGTTGGCGGATTTCTCTGCCGACGGACTCGGCCTGGTTAATCTGGATTATGTTGCGCACAATACGCCCTAACGCTTGCGATGTCATCTTGTCTTTAGACAGATAGTCGCGTGCGCCGGCATGTAACATCTGGACAACGAGTTCCTCGCTACCTTGGCGGGTCATCATCACGATCGGCACTGCGATGTTCTCGTTATTCAGCTCGTGTAATAACATCAGACCGTCGCCATCGGGAAGCTGGTAGTCGAGAAACACGCAATCAAACGGTTGTGCTCGCAGTGCTGCCAATCCTGTCGCTTTGCTGTTGGCTTCTTTTACGTCGACGTTGAATTCTGTCTGCTTCAGCATCCGCTGCAGCGCCATACGGTCGACGTTATCGTCATCTATGATCAGCAGATTCAAGCTCCCTTTTTGGCTGTCATCAGGCGACATGGTTTTGTGTCTCCGGTGTAAGTTTGAGCCAGGTGAAATGGAATGTAGTGCCCTGACCGACGGCCGACTCCAATGGGATCGTACCCCCGAGTTCCTCGACAAGCTTCTTCACGACGGTCAGCCCGATGCCGGTGCTTTTCACCGTGTCACGCGCTTGCAAGGTTTGAAAGATCTGGAATACTTTAATGATGAAGAAGCGAGTTGCTAGTAAGCATGAGAACAACGTGAAGACTATCGACATGCCATTAGTTCTCATTTTCATCGTTGAACTGATCGAGTTCTTGTTGCATCCGCTGGTTTTCCAATTCAAGAACACTATAAAAAGTTATAATTTCATTTGTTTGAACACCCAGGTGTTGTGCTTTTTCGTCTAGTTCGAGCTTAATATCAGTTTCTATATCGACGAGATTTATAGCACCACGTAGTTCGCGGATGCTATTTTCAAGACTTTCCACAGCTTCTTTGGAAGAGGATAGACTATCGTGATCTGCTTCACGCGGTTCATTTTTTAACGCAGTCATTTCTTTAAGTTCCTGTTCGCTGTTTTTTCCAGCGTTGAAATGTTCTTTTTCGAGTGTTGCAAAAGCTGCTTCGAGTTGTAGTAATTCAGTATTTAAATGAGCTTGCTTGTCTTTCATGGTTTTAACTTGGTCTTCCATAATTGATTCAGCAGACTCATGCTCATCAATGATATGCTTCAATCGTTTGCTATTGTCAGCATCTAATTCTAATTCTTGGACAGCTTCTTTGATTTTTTTATAGGATTCTTTCAGACTGTCATATGTATTTTGTAATCCTTCGAACAGTGTTTTATAACTGGAAATTTGTAAGACCTGCTTTTCAAGATATTTAATTCTTTCACGAAACTTGCTGTTTTCAGTATCGGGTTGAAATATTTTTCCACTAAGTGGACTATTTAGTCCATCATTATCTAAACCTTCATTAGATGTATTGCGAAGTGAGTGTGTAAGGATTTTTTCGTTGGGTAATTCAGTAATTAAGTTTGCCTCAGTCCAGTGTGTTAACAACTTGCTGATTCGAAAATTGATATCATTCCAATAACTAGAAATAGGCTTGGTTGTTGATATAAAGTCTCGTTCCAGAACAAGCCAATTTAGTCTTGCAACCATATGTTTTTGTCGTTTAATAGCTTGTTTATCGCCATTTTCTGCATCGGAACTAATTTTCTGTGCATAATCACGTGTAAACTTTATAGCGAGTGCTAAATATTTTTTAAAATAATCGTTTGGGGAGGTGTTAGCTTCATAATACGGCTTATATTTTTTTAGCCGCTTTGTAAGCACAGCAATAACGACAATAAGAACAATTAGAATATCGAGAAGACCGTAGAATAGATAGGTATTAAGCTCAATCATTTTATACGCTATGTTATCTCTCTATTTTCTGAAGATGCGTTATCGATATCTGGAGTGCTGTCTTCGGAAGCGAGTTCGTCAATTTTTGACGGTTCGAAATCGTGGCTAGCGTTATTATTTTGGAAGCGTTTGTAAAAAAATAATAGTCATCGTATTTTGCGCAAAAAAAGTGTTAATGGTAAAAGAATATTTTGATTGTCATCCAATAATGGTAAACTGTGTTCCATACATTCTCCTTAACCAATCCGATCACGATAATCCAGGGTAAATAATCCATAATATCGGTATTTTTTCATTGATCGTCTTGTTGATAAATTACTTTAGAAATTTGCGAATATTTTAGAGTTTTTTCGAACGTGATCGCCGATACAAAAAATGCATCCACTGTTTTTTTTTGAGTAAGATTCTGAGTGAAAAATTCAGGAGAATTGAAATGATATCTTTGTATTGTAGTAGCATCACCCTATGCTATTAGTACTTTTTCGTTGTTACTTGTGTTAATCCAGTCATTGTCGAGTCAGGAACAATATTCACTAGAATGTTGAATATTCCTTTATGCAATAGCTAATTGCCTAAATATATAAAAGGTTAAGCCGATAAATGGGAAATGTGAAATATTGTAGTTAATGTACTAGTTTTACATCGGATGTTTAGTCAGATGAAGTGCATTGGTGATTATTAAGTTTATTTTTTTTATATAGTTAGTTTGATCTGGCTACATTAACCCGGACACTCAATTTCATATAAGCTATCAATTAAAATTGAGGGGTAGAAAGTGAGTAAAGCAAAAATACAGTATTGAGTTTAGGGATA
>JALUUH010000103.1 GCA_027021445.1 Gammaproteobacteria bacterium | reverse complement strand
GAGCTGAATGTTTACTGGTATCTCAACGTAACTGTGGTGAACTCTACGGGTGCACCGCTTGGAAACGCAAACATTACGGTTTACAACTCAAGCAACATTACAGTTTTTAGCGGAACAACCGGAGCAAATGGAAATGTGGCGCTCATCCTTAAAGAATTTTCAAAGAATTCAACATCGGAAGTTTACGAATCTCCATATAGAGTTAAAGCTCTTAAGTTTGGATATATTCCCAATGAAACGACAGTTTATCTCAATAGGTCAGTTAATTTAGTTCTGAGCATTGCAAAGGATGAATATCCCCCATCAATTATCCTTCAGTATGACCATTACGTTGACGTGGACGACGCTGCAGCAGTAATAAGGGTGCAAGCTTCAGATCCCTCAAATGTAAGCTCTGTATGGATAGAAGAAAACTCGTCTGGTGTGTTTGTGAACCACTCAATGTTACCAGAATCTGGAGGAACCTGGAATTACACTTTAACATACTCAAGCCTGGGAGAAATAGCATTCAGGATTTATGCAAACGACAGCTTGGGCAATCTTGGAGTTAGTACTACGCAATCAATAAAGGTTCAAAACATCTCCATTTCAGTAATCACAGACAAAAGCCTCTACATGCTTGGAGAAAATGTAACAGTTTATGGAAGATCAATTCTACTGCCAGATAACGTTCCGGTACAAAACACTCCGGTTTTAGTTTGGCTGAACGGCACAAACATAAATACCTACAATATTCTAAACGAATCCTGGAAGTTCCGCAGAGAAATTACAATAGGCAATACGGCTAATTCAAATAGTCTAACCGATTATCAGATTGCACTAAATATAAGCTATGACAATGACATGCAGCCTGATTTCAGAGATATCTGGTTCACATACTACAATGAAACAAACAACAGTGAGGTTGAGATGCCCTACTGGATTGAAAGCAAAATAAATTCAAGCTGGGCTTATGTATGGATTAAAGTTCCGCTGATACCAGCGAACGGAAATGCAAAAATTTATATGTACTATGGAAATTCAAATGTCAGCTCAAGAAGTAACGGAACAGCAGTTTTTGACCCAGTTGATTGGAATGCGTTTAAGACAAATTGGAAGTACTCAGGAACTTTATCCGGTAGAAAAGCTGGCTGGGAGAATCCACTTATCTTATTTAACTACAATGATTCCTCTTGGAGCAGTGTTGACATCTCTACGGACTATGTTCCACCGACAGAAAACGTAAGGTGGTTTGTGAGAAAAGAATTTTTCATAAAGAAGGGTGTCATATGCTACTCGGGAGTTGTGGATGATGATGAGGTGTGGACCCTAATAAAATCCGATGGAACATTTCAGAGAATCGGTGGAGATGAAAACGATGCAGATGGTTCAAATGCCCATTCTTGGAGTAACAGGACGTTTACCGTAAATAGTGACTTTGGTCACTATATCTGGGCTGGAAGAGGACAGGAAGGTTACTTTACAGAGTTCTTAAAAATTACGAGCATTGATTGTGGAATAGAAAACATTTTTGTAAGGAAATATACATCGCCTGAGCCGAACTACTCAATAGGAGGCGAGCAAGCTTTAACGCTCACTAATATCACTGGAGATTACAGTTACAAGTTTGTAGTGCCTCAGACACCAGGAACGTATATTATAAGAGTGACTATAAAAGACGGTAATGGAATTTATGGAGAAAACACAACAACAGTTGTTGTGCTAACAGATACAACACCACCAAATGTTACCATATTCTCCCCCCAGAACACAACTTATCCCACATCCACGATTCAAATAAACATCTCCGTAGCCGACCCGAGCGGAGTTAGCACGGTAATAGCCGAGATAGACGGCACAGCCAACGTAACCCTCACCCCCAGCGGCGGATACTA
>JALUUH010000102.1 GCA_027021445.1 Gammaproteobacteria bacterium | reverse complement strand
CGTATGACAAGCGAGGATGTTTTTATGAATAGTGAGTGGAGGCGTTGCCAGCATTCCGGCTAAGCGTTTTGCGAGAAGAATAAAGGGCTGAGCTGTCTTGCGCTTTTTTTATAAAGTATCGGCGCGATGTCATGAAAACCTGTTACCATTAGTGTAGGTCGATAATTATCAACCAACATTAATAATTAAGTAACAAAACATGACAATAACAAAAAACTATCTTGGCATTGACTTGCACAAACAGTTTGCTTACTGGCATCTCACTGACAAAAACGGAGAACTGTTATGGCAAGGAAAGGTGCCGACAACAAAAAAAGATACCAAAAAACGGTTGAAAAAGTGTTCCGTTGATTTATCTCAAACAATATCAGCGATTGAGTCAGTGGAAAGTTATGGCTGGTATGCGGATATGCTTACAGAACTTGGAGTTGGTGAAGTAAAACTGGCCAATCCATGGAAATTGCGATTGATTGCTGAAAATCCATTAAAAAACGATAAAGAAGACGCTCGTATTATTGCTCAGTACCTAAGAAGCGGGACATTGCCGGAAAGCTACCTTGCTCCAAAGAAAACAAGAGACTTGAGAGAGCTTGTGCGAACACGAGAGTATTTGGTTCGTATGCGAACAAGCGCAAAGATACGAGTAAGGAGTTCTTTTGCAAAACTTGGATTAATTGGGCCCTTTAAAGATGTAGACAGCGCAAAGTGCATTGAATGGCTTTCAAAACAAGAGATACCGAAAACGTATGAAAATGAAATTGACACGCTTCTTAAATTAATTGCGCAACTTCGTAATGATATTGAATGCTATGAAAGTGAAATGAAAAAGCTGGAAAAAGAATATCCGATAACTCAGATTCTAAAAACACTGCCCGGGGTCGGCGCGGTAAGATCCATAATTATGGTTGCCGAGATTGTAGACTATTCTCGGTTCTCTCATCCGGACAAACTCGCCTCATTTGCGGGGCTTGTTCCGCGATCTTACTCATCCGGCGGTAAAGAGAGACTTGGGCGCATAACCAAACGAGGTTCATCAGCATTGCGAGCTGCGATGGTTGGAGCTGCGCAACAAGCGCGACCTGCATGGGGAGACTTGTATATATTCTACGAGAAGCTCAAGAAAAAGAATGGTACCACAGGAGCTGCCAAAGTTGCGCTTGCCAGAAAGCTTCTGACAATCAGTTGGCATCTTGTACGCAAGAACGAGCCTTTTCAAGCTCGTTCCATAGTTGAACCTATTGGCAGTGTGAACAGTATGAACGTCTAGCGGAGCGTGATGCTTTGACATCGACCGCGCGATTACGACATACACACGTATTTACATTGTGTTCCAACCCTTTTGTGTTGAGAACGGATAGCCGCATGTGTGTTGCTATCACATAATACAATGTGAGTGTGTTCACACTGCCTATGGGCTTAACATAATGATAACATACTTTGAATATTTCAAACTCTTTTACTATTTTAGGTATGTTTTACCGCTCATTTCACTTATCCACAGGTTTTCATAGCCGCTCGGCGCGTGAACGATCAATCGCTTCGCGATTGCTTTTCAAAAAAGGTTCGAGCAAAGGTTAGTATTTCAGCACAGAATGAAAAATAGCGTGAAATTTCACGCTATTTTTCATTCTGTGCTTGGGGGCGGACTCGAACCGCCGACCCTTCGCTCTTCAGGCGAATGCTCTAGCCAACTGAGCTACCCAAGCATAAGTTTTATTTTTTTATTGATTGAGCAAATTTCCAATATTTGGAATTGATTCACCGGCCTTTTGTATTCCCTCCATTCCGCTTTTGAAACCTGAGTAAGTTTCCATCAAGCCATCAAGCATAGGTTGAATAAAATAATACGCCCCCATTGTAATAGCTATTATTACG
>JALUUH010000101.1 GCA_027021445.1 Gammaproteobacteria bacterium | reverse complement strand
TTGGCATTGCCCCTTCCTTGCTGATAAATTGCAACCGCTGCAGACCTATCCTATCTTATAAAACAACATACCGGATAGAGCCACCATTTGCGAAGGTCGTTTCAAGAAATAATGCATTTTTTTAAACCTAAATTGATCGATTCAATTTTGAATCAAAAAATAACCCGCTTTTTGTGGGGTTAATTTGAGATTTCGGCGACAGGTAGCGTTGCAGGATTAGCGAATTATCGTTTTTTCTTTTGTAAAATCCCGTTTCCGGGAAATGCATTTGTCATAAGCGACAGGTCTGGGCGCACCACTCCCTCGTAACGGCGCATTTTGGGTCTTCGAAATTGAATCTGCGGGCAGATGCAATTCTAAGTGCGCAAACAAAGCACTGGTTCGAGTTGGCCAAGCCATTGCCACAATTCCCGGATGCGCAAGCTCTCCCAAATGGCCTGAGTAACTTTCAAAATGATTCGACGGCCTCGTCGCACCATTTTCACCGCAAAATCAATGACCGTGCGGCGAAAGGTGTCAGGATAACAACAAGGCGACACAATGCCTTCGGGCATGTCCTGCTTGTAGGCTTCATAGAGAAAGTGGCTGATCACCAGAAAGTAGTAATAGGCCCGGTTCATCGCCATACGCTTAAATGGGAATTGCTCTTTGGTCGCAAACTCGCTCAAGGCTCGGTGAGTCAGTTCATCCTTACCCCGATGATGCGACATTTGGATGATGGTTTCGGCCTGCACATACGTTTCGCCACCGGCTTCGATCAGCTTGTTGGTCAGTTCCTTATCGAGACCAATATTGGTGTAAATCACCTGATCGGATTTTACAAAGTCGAACAGCATCTGGCCATCTTCTTCGGTTTCCAGGCGAGTGAAAATACACCGTCGAAACTTTGACCAGCTTTTCAAGCGATTGCCAAATTCAACGTAGCACCAGGTCTGTCGATTGTTGGATAACCTGCTGAAGTCTTTAAGGTTATGCGCCTTGACATAATCTTTGATATCACCGTATAATTTCCCAACACAGATGTAAAAGATGCCCAGCTCTTCTTCGAAAACTTTGAAGGCGTCTTGGTCCAAGAAAGCACTGTCGCTGGTCACGATGATGGGCACTTCTTGGGAGTATTTCTTGCGGATGTGTCGCACCAGGCGCCTCATCACTTTTACAAAATCCTCCCCATGATTGGAATGCTTGCTGCCGGAGCGGAAAATGGCATCCACAATATAGGAGTTCCAAATGATGTGTAAAGGATGATAGCCTCTTTTGTCCCGATAGGTCGGCTCCACGCCCTCTCGCTTCTGGGCATCGTTATTATCGAATACCTTGGAGTCGGCAAAAAGGACAATGACGTTGGGCTTTTCAACCTTCAGGCGCCACATGAACAGGTACAAAAGAAGCCTTCGATAAACCGGGTTGGTGAGAACCATAAGCTTCTGAAAAAAGCGCTTCATCTGGTGTGAGCTGGCCAGTCGGCCCGGGGAAGTTTCCAGAAGCGCGGCATAAGCCGGGTCATTTTTCCGGCGATCAAAGCTCACCATCCCCATGTCGCTACCGTCTACAAAATAAGCCAATATCTGCTTAACGAACTCTCTGAGCCTAAGTCCTTTGCCCGACCGGTTGAGAAAACCAAAGCGCTTTTCAATGAGGCTGTAAAAACCAATGCTTTCTACAAACCGCAAAAAGAAAAACAGCCCGCCACGACCTGAGATGGTATCATTTGTGATGTCGACTGCCGAAATTTTTCCTTGCGCCGAATGCAATTTTTTTGCCATATTCCTTGCACCTTTTGGGTGTTTGCTGAGTGTCTATTATTGTGATTAACTAACATAATATAACACAATAGCTTAAGCACCCAAAAGGTTTTTTTATTTAAAGGCAAATCGCTCAGATTAGGTAAGAAAAAAATTTGAT
>JALUUH010000100.1 GCA_027021445.1 Gammaproteobacteria bacterium | reverse complement strand
GCAGACCGATTATCAAGCCGCCAAGAATTATTGGAAAGTATTGAAAAACCGATTGAATACTGGCATGGATGAAAACACAACAGCCGCTAAAGCAGGCGGTAGAATAGCTCGAAAAGCTCGTAAGAATCTGGAAGAAAAAACAGGAAAGAAAGTCATTACCGCTGATAATTATTTACCTCCTGCTAATAAATCAACCTTAAAAAAACCAATTAAAAACACTTCAAATAAAAAGAAATGAAAAAACTACTCAACACCCTCTATATTACTCGACAAGAAAGTTACCTGCATAAAGAACGGGAAACGATTGTTATCAAACAGGGAAAGGACAAGCTCGGTCAGTTTCCGGCGATTAGCATTAACAATATACTTTGCTTTGGTCAAATCTCCGTATCACCTTTTCTCATGGGCTATTGTGGTGAACAGGGTATTGGCTTGGCCTTTTACACTGAATACGGAAAATTTCTTGCGCGTGTACAAGGCAAGCAAACCGGTAATGTATTATTACGTCGAGCGCAATATCGCTGGGCAGATAACGAAGAAAAGTCCGTCAGTATTGCACGCCTTATGGTTGCTGCAAAAATTACCAATGCACGTTCAGTACTGATGCGAGAACTTCGCAACCACGGTGAAAATTCAATATTGAGTGAAGCCGTTGCTAAACTCGCCACCAGTTTACGCAGAGTCCAACATGCACAATCCATTGATGAAACAATGGGCATAGAAGGCGACGCTGCGAGTAGCTATTTTGGCGTATTCAATGAATTACTACGCGGAAGCGGGTTTTCTTTTGGCGGTAGAGTACGACGCCCTCCAACTGACCCCGTAAATGCATTGTTATCATTTGCCTATACGCTCATCACTCACGAATGTTCTTCCGCTTTGCAAGGTATTGGTCTTGATCCGTATGTGGGTTTTTTACATCAAGATCGTCCTGGGCGCGTTAGCCTTGCATTAGATTTACTCGAAGAATTTCGTTCACCTTGGGCAGATCGTTTTATACTGACCTTAATTAACCGCCAACAAATACAATTAAATGACTTTGTTACCGAAGCCAGTGGAGCAGTTCGATTGAAAGACGATGCACGAAAAATATTTTTAACCACATGGCAAGAACGTAAACAAGTAGAAATTAAACATCCATATCTTGAAGAACAAGTCCCCATTGGCTTATTGCCCCATTGCCAGGCGATGCTATTAGCTCGACACATTCGAGGTGACACCGAATATTACCCTCCTTATATAATGAAATAATATGCTGGTACTTATCACCTATGATGTGAATGTAATCTCTGACGGCGGCCAAAAACGGCTACGCAACATTGCGAAAACATGTCTTGACTATGGAATGCGCGTACAAAATTCAGTCTTCGAATGCGAAGTAACGCCTGCGCAATTTGTAATGCTCAAAAATGCATTAACAGATATTTTTGACCCTAAAAAAGACAGTATAAGATTTTATATGCTGGGTAAAAAAGGCCGACAAAAAGTGGAACATATCGGTGCCAAACCTGTTGCTGACCCAATCAATGATGCATTAATTCTTTAATCGCTAACCCCACGCTCTCATCAAATCCCTGCGAGGCTAGCGGAGACATAAACCATTGAATTAATTAAAATATATTTGATTTCGTCTCAATATCGACTCCTATTCTATAAAATTGACATGGGTTAGCGGAAAATTGCTATTTGTTCTTTAACAATTAGAGAGTTAAGATTGAATTGTCGCATCCTTCACGGATGCGTGGATTGAAACATACTCCGAGCCTTGCGATTTATGACATGTTATTGTCGCATCCTTCACGGATGCGTGGATTGAAACAATATCAGCAGCCATTAGGTTCTCTGGTATTTTTGTCGCATCCTTCACGGATGCGTGGATTGAAACTGATTCACATTCAGCAAGCATTGAATGCAGCACTGGTCGCATCCTTCACGGAT
>JALUUH010000099.1 GCA_027021445.1 Gammaproteobacteria bacterium | reverse complement strand
ATTATATTGGTCAAGCAGGTAATACTCATACTCGAGTCCGGAATAATGGCGCTAGTAATCAGTCTTTTTTGATAACAGATGATTTTGTGCATATTGGAAATATAGAGTTTATTTTAAATTCAAATGGCAACTCACACGAATGCATAAGATATAGCAGTCAAAGTAATATATTGATAGATAATAGTCTTTTTAGATCTGTGTCTAAAATAAACAATCAAGATGCAATTTATTCATCGACCACATCTAATGCAGTTATTAATAATTGTAACTTTTATGGCTTCGGCAGAGCTGCTATACATGTGCAAAATAGTGCTGGGAGTCATGAGATTAATGTTAATAGTTGTACTGCAATTAATTGTGGCTTTTCAAGCGGCGGTGAGGGAACAGGTTTTATTGGCGTTAGAAATAATACAGGAAGTGTAAATGTTAAAGTTACAAATTGCGCCGGATTTAAAGTTACTACAGCAGGAAATGTTTACAATCAATACGGTACTGATGTATCAAACATCATATGGTCTGGATCAAATAATGTAGCAAACGATACAAGCGCAGAATCCAAATTTACTTCAAGTTACAATTCTGTATCTTTAGAAATGGTTGAGCCCGTTGGTGGGGAAAATTTTTGGATTTCGAGTATAATAAATGGTGCTGAGGATTTAGAAATCGCAGGTGAAAATGCGTTTACTGTATCTCAGCATGGTATTACTCCTACGTCTGCTGACCCAAGAGCTGACTATACTGTTGATGTTGCGCTTAATGCACGTAAGTCAACACCGACGATCGGTGCATACGAGTATATAACAGGTGGTAGTCCGATAATTATATCAGCAAGTGATGTATCGCTTGTTGCAATTAATGATGTGGCAAATATATTTAGTCTCTCAGATTTAACTGACACATTATTTTTTACGATTGATGATATGCCATTGCTTTTAGGTTTATCTAATTTTATTGATACACTCGATATTTCAGTGAGTGAAATAGTTGCTGATTTGTCGATTGTATTATCTGCCGCTGATTCGATCTCTTTTGCGCTTGCTGAAGCTCAATTAAGTACGTCTTTTTTAACTCGATCGGATGCGCTGGCGTTAACAGTTGTGGAATTAGTCTCAATCTACGGCACAATAACAGCCAGTGATGGTTTGGATTTATCGATTGCTGAAACGGTTGATTTATTTAATACCTTAATTGCCGGTGATAGTTTGTCTGCATCAATCACTGATGGATTAGCGGTTATTACTGTTGCTTTGCAATTAGTGGATGCACTTGATGTAACGATGACAGACACAGCCATTACACTATTAAGCCTGTTGTCTCGCTCGGATGATTTGAATGTGTCGGTTAATGATGTATCAGTACTATTGTCGATATTGAATCGCTCTGATGATTTAAGTTTATCGGTGGATGAGCAAGCGCAGGCACTCGCTTTAATTAATGCGATTGATACACTTTCGGTTTTTATTACAGATCAAACATTGCTCGCAGCGATTGGCAATATTATTGGTAAATTGAGCGCTAAATTAAAAGTCTATCCTGCATTAAGCGGTGCTTTAAAATCAGCAGCTGCGCTATCTGGCAAGTTAAAGGTGCATTAAATGCGAAATAATGAAGAGATGCCATCAAATATAAAAGAGCGTCATTTTGAACTGGTTAAGTTTGATGGTTCTCCCCCTGGCCAGGGAGAATATAAAGAACCGGCGGAAATTATAACAGGTGGTGATGGTATGGAAACAGATGTGATCTACGTGAAAGATCAAGGCCCAACAAAAAAAATATACACCGGCGATGGTAATGGTTATGCAGTATTACATGAGGAGCTAAATCGTGGCAATGACTAATGCGTTTCGAGATTTACTAACACAAGCAGCCATCGGCGAAGCGGTGACTGATTTTAACAACGCCAACGCTTATATCGGTGTGGGTGATTCAGCAGCGGCTTTTGCGGCGGCACAAACGGATTTACA
>JALUUH010000098.1 GCA_027021445.1 Gammaproteobacteria bacterium | reverse complement strand
CCAGTACCACCAGTACCACCAGTACCACCAGTACCACCAGTACCACCAGTACCACCAGTACCACCAATACCCGTACCACCAACAGTACCAAAACCACCGCCCACTAGGCCAAAATCACCGCCCCCAACAAAATCAAAACCAAAATCGCCAAGACCAAGATCGATATCTAAATCAAATAGTCCGCCCGGACAGTTGTTAATAGATGCTCCTTCTTCACATTTTGTTTTATTGCCTGATATTGAATTATTTTGCGATGGATCCCAAAACAATGCCCAGTTATATGCCATGGGGTCGGTTTTGCTACCATCAATGTAAGTGTATGACCCTTCTTGATAATCATTACGGAGTCCCGATATACTAAATGATTGCCAGCAACTACCACCATATAAAAAACTAGGATTAGAGCAATTATTATAAACATAGCGTCCACCAGTGACCGTGCTTCGACCCTCTTGAGTATCTGTTGCCATATTAAAATCACCGGCGGTTGAATCAAAATCACTGCTGGGTATCTCATTATATAAGCTAGGATCCCCAGGTGGCAGAAGAAAATCGCCCTCAGGAAATGGATTATTCGCATTATGGGATGTATCAGGGTCTAGGTCTTGAAAAGTAACCAGGTTAGTGATGGCTCCGGCTTTTGAAATATCGGAATAGGTACTATTACTCATGTCTAACTCAAACTGCATTTGCATTAACACGCCGCCCCACGAGTCGTTAATAGTTTGGCTAATGACGGGCTTACGAGATAGACTCTCCTTTTGAAATTCCGCGCAAAACGTTGCTCCGTCACAAGTCCATGTGCTGGTCTGTGCGTCCCATACACCGTCACCCATTACTTGCCGCATAATTGTTCGAGTCGGGTCACCACTCGCATTACCGGTAAAATCAACGCCATTTTCAGACTCTATACCCAGAGGATCCCAGCCATTGCCACTAATGCTCTTGAGGGAAAGACCACCAAAGTTTGCGGGCTCACCACCACTAAACGATCCAAAGCCAGTACCTGATGCATTTTCAGTATAACTCTCCATCGCAAAACCATCTTTAGGATCGCCGACGATAACATGCCAGTACATTTTTCCACCAATCATAATTTCGCCCTGATAAAAGGGCGTGGAATCTGGGTCTGCCGTTTCAATCCCGGTTCCAAGACCACATAATGATCCCATCCCTCCACCAATACCACAGTTTCCAGGAAGAGTTTGGAGGTCATTGGGACGAATTTCAAAATTAAGAAGATTATGCCCGGAAGATAGAGCCTGAGAAGAAAGGCACAGAGCGAAAATTGAATAGAGTATTACCGCGTATCTAGAGTATTCAATTCGCATAAAATTTTCTCCTCGTATGCTGCCAGCTGCTGATAACGGGAGCAACAGATAGACTAAATATAGCGCGCCATAATAATGGCATAATAACCTATAAAAATCAACCTTATTACGTCTAACTAAAGGTTTAGAATATTTTCATAGACTCACTGTGTATCCTGTTTGGCGATGTGATGATCTTTACTATATCGTCGTGTAATAACGACTAAAATATGCTTCCGGCGTTCGTCAGGCAGCAGCCAACTTTTTCTCGAAAACGAGGTGTCTTTCCAAGCTCGTTCACCCTGCGAGAACGTCGAGAAAAGCGATCAAAAAACGGCGCTAATGTGAAGACTATTCTTACCGCACATTCATATACTGCGCGGTATTTGAGTGCTCTACCCATCATATCAACACATATCTTAAGGTCGTTTTTTTTCGACCTGCTTTAGCCGCTAGAGCGAAAAAAATGAACCGTATAGAAATCTCATGCACTTGATTTATCGCCACTAACAAAGACAATTTATTGATATATATAGCAATATATGAGCCACTCACAAAGTATGTGATTGCAATACCATAAAAAAATGACTGAAATGAACTTTAATTATTTTTACAATTTTGCACGCTAAATCAAGCTATGCATTAAGGTGGGAGGATTCTCAACTTAATCTTTTGAACAAACCTGGTTACGCCCCGCTTCTTTTGCTAAATATAAACGATTATCCGCAACTTTAATCAACGCAGAAACATCAGTTGCATCGTCGGGATAACAAGCAACCCCTACGCTAATTCTAACCGGGTCTTGTTTTGCAGCGTACTCTGGCCCAATCGGTGTTTGCTCAACATTCTGGCGCATTTTTTCGGCGACAAGCGCCGCTCCGCCCATATCCGTATTAGGCAACAATATAATAAATTCTTCGCCACCGTATCGTGCCAGCAAATCATTCGCTCTCACACTTGATTTTAAAACGTTGGCCAAACCAATTAACACCTCATCACCCGCAGGATGGCCATAAGTATCGTTATATTTCTTAAAATAGTCCACATCTGTAAAGATAAGAGAGCACTTGTCCTTATCTCTCACCGCATTTGCAATTCCGACATCTATCATTTCATGAAAATAGCGAATATTGTATAAACCGGTCAGTCCATCCTTTATCGCTAACTCTTTAAGCGACTCATTAGCCGCCTCAAGTTCTCCATTATTTTCTTTTAGCTGTTTGATTAATCTTTGGTTTTCCAAGGTCAAACGTATCGTGGTTGCAGCACGATGAATGACCGGCGGAATAATATCAATATCCTCAAATGGTTTAACCAGGTAATCATAGGCACCATTACGCATTGCAGCTAACGCAGTATCAAAAGAAGCATGGCTGGTCATAATAATCACTTGCGTTTCAGGGGATAGTTCTTTAACTTTTTCCAACAACTCTAAACCCGACATTCCGGGCATTCGAATATCTGACAATACCAACGCTATATCATGTTCTTCAAATAACTTCATAGCGACTTGACCATCTTCCGCTTCCAACACGTCATAGCCTTCATCGAACAATATATCCGCAAGAATATCACGAATACTTTCTTCATCATCAACAACCATTAATTTTAGCTTTTCTTTAGGTTCCATGTGCTATCCTTTGAGCTAGTTGATTCTTGCGTACATTATCGGCTTCTAAACACCTGTTTTTTAGCTGTTTCGTCATTGTTCAAACTCTCTAGTCCAGATGCTGTTTTATGTTCTTGACCTGTTTCTGAACGCGCAACATCGGATTTTTGTGCAGATCGAACTTTTTCACCCATATCGTTTCCCGCATCCTCTTTATTACTTTTCTTGGCTTTGTCGCCGTACTCTAGCTTAGGTAATACTATTTTAAACGTAGCGCCTTCTCCCGGTTCACTTTCTAATTTTATCTCACCATGATGATCACGAATAATACCAAAGGTAACAGACAAACCAAGACCGGTACCTTTGCCCGCTTCCTTAGTGGTAAAAAAGGGTTCAAAGATTTTTGCTTGTATATCTTTTGGAATTCCTGGCCCATTATCTTTAATCTCGATCACTACTGTATCTTCGCCTTCCTGATAGGTTGATGCCGTTACTATGCCCGGCTGCCCCTCCATTGCTTGTTGTGCATTAATCATAAAATTCATTATTGTTTGCTGCAACTGATTACTATTGCCTTCTATTTGGGGCAAACCAGACGCTAGATTTTTTTCAAGTTTGACTTGGTTTACCGACAATTGATGATCAACAATCTGTGCCGCATTTTCCACAACTTCATTAACGTCGGTTGCTTCATACTCCAAGGTCTCTTGACGCGCAAAGCGCATTAAATTGTCGATAATCTCTTTACATCTTTTGGTTTCTTTTTCAATCCGTTTAAGATTTCTCACAATCGGGTGATCTTCTTCAAGCTTACGTATTGACAGCTGGGCATAGCCCAGTATTCCAGTCAGTGGGTTTTTAATTTCATGTGCGATACCCGCCCCAAGCTGTCCGAATGCAGACATTTTTTCAGACTGCACAAGTGCTGATTGCGCTTGTGCAAGTTCTTTTTCACGGGTACTTAAGCCAACGGCCATGGTATTAAAAGAAGTCGCTAAATCGCCTATTTCATCACGTGTCTCTGCGGGCAATTGAATATCATAATTCCCCTCAGCAACCACTTGGGTCGCTAATGACAGTTTTTCCAGCGGACGGGTCATGCGTCGCGACCACATCAAACCAAGAATTGCCGAGATAATCAGCAATGCGAGCGCTACGCCTGCCAAGGTATAAAGCAATTCTCGTGCAGTAAGATAAGCGGCCGTCATTGGTATTTGCGCACCAGCTATTAGGCCTAAACTCTTTAAACTCGCAAACCCACCTACATATTCAATACCTCCTCGTTTATAGGCCATACTTGCCCCCAAACTCTGAGAATTTAGCAAGGACTTAATATCCGGCAACCAGTCTAATGATTTGCGTTGCGCGACATCGTTTACGTTGCCATGACTTAATACGACATCACCGTCACTTACCAATAAAAAAGTTTCAAAAACTTTCGAACGCCCAGTTAGGTTCAGTAATTTATCCAGCTGAATAACACCTGACACGGTATAAGGTATTCCATCATCATCCAATTGCGCAAAGGCGATCGTGAACATCGGCATAGATTCCACCAAGGTAGAATTTTCTACAAATATTTTACCCTCTGAAATACTCACTAATGGCAGTGGATTATCGCGTCGGTAGACTTTGAGCTGCTTTGAGCTTAGTCCAACTTCTTTTAAAATTTTATTATCGTATACGGTTACCGGAGCATGTTTATCGGTAACAATCGTAATCGCAACTAGGTCTGAAAAATCGATAAACAATTGGCGAATCAAGTTTGCTTGATTCTTGCGCGATAAATCTCTATTGACGATGATACGGGTAAAAACCTGTATCCGTTCAAGATAGCTCTGCATTAGAGATTCCGTTTCTTGCGCTAAATTTAGTGCGCTTACCGACGTCAGATCATAAATGTAGGTGGTTTTATCGGTATGAAATAGCTTTGCCATACTCACCGTAATGACACCCACCACGATGGTAACCACTAGCAGCAAGCCAATTAGCATCTTAAATCGTAGGGGAAAGCGTAGTTTCGTCGCCATCTTCACCAAATTTTCCATATATACGAGCGGTTTCATAGGCAATATTGCCCTGTGCATCAATCGCCTCTACAACGATGACATTACTTCCACTTCGCAACTGGAAGTCGAGCGAAAATCGACCATTCTCGTCAACCTCGACTTCTTGTCCATCAATCAGCACCTTAGCGTTGGGTTCAGTTTCACCTGTAATCATATAACGGCTAATACTTAGCGTTCTTGGAGGAAATCGCACATTTAATCTTGGTGGCACATCATCTCTTATTACCTTAAGACTCAATACCGCACTGAACTCACCTTCACCGCCCGTTCCTAGCGTACTTACTTTCCAATAATAATCTCCTTCCTTAAGGTTTCCATGGGTAAAATAAGGGACTTTCACTTTTGCGTAATCCACTACATCGAGAAATAATTCATCACGCGCTAGAATGAAGAGGTAGGCCTCGGCGTTCTTTGCTTCTATCCATTCAAAATTAATTCTCGGCGGTAAGTCTCGATAAATCGCCTCAAACCCATGCTTAGGTTGAATTAATTCTGGTGGGTCAGGTATAGGCCGTGGTGGTGGAGTGGGCTGGTCTACCTCTAATTGAACCGATTCCCTACTTTGGATTAATTGAATCAGTCCTTCAGTCGCAATCTCGGCCTCGCCTTTAAACATCGTTAAAGCGGCAATATTCGTCTTGGGATCAACCGTAATTTTAAACTCAGGTTTCCCACCGTCTTTAGCATCGAGTTTGATTTTTGCGATACTACCGGCAACCGCTATTTCATAAGATGAAGCACCCGCGCTCGTTCTTTGTGTTGGAGTCACTCGCCCCCAAAGCTCGCCATCGACGAGCGTGAGTACCGAGCGTTTTTTATTCGAAAACATATCGTCTTGTACTTGGTTAATGATAACCAGGGTATTCTCACCAAGCGTCAATACATCATCATTAAAAAACCGGATCACCGCTCCAGAACGACTTAATGTCTGAATCGCATCCCGATTATTTAGCTCAAGCCCCTGGGTTGCCGGCGTCCAAGCGACCGCTCCAGCAGGTTTGTGATAGACGGTACGACGTGCCTCTGCTAAGACTGCGGCACTTTCATGACCTATCGTTCCCGCATCCGTAAGGCCATCTCGATCTGAAAATGGGCGCGCCATTAAATCAAACGGATTAGCCGCTCTAAGCAAGGAAGCCAAGGTCGGGCCGGACGGAAATACGGTTTGCACAATTGAAAGGATGAGAACAAAAAACAGTAATACCAGTAGCAACACGGTTGACGCTTCTAGCAACCAACTACCTGCATGTTTAAAGCCTTGACCTTGGGCAATGACACTCATAAAAAATCACTTAACCTATAGGTTTAACTGTTGGTAAGCCACAAAACATAGCTATGCTAAGGGGAACCATCCTTGGTATATATCGGTCGGTATTGAATTTTTTTTTATTTTCAGAAAAATGAGCGCCTTAGAGAATCAAAATCATAGCAATTAATCGATTTTTTTAAAGCTTAAAGCGCTTTATCCCTTACCCCATTGGAGTTCATCGACGAGCCAATACAAAAAACTATGGGACTCACTTCACAAATCTGAAAAGAAGCCACGCATTTCCGCCAGACAATCCTCTTTTTAGCTTTGCACACGGCGTCATCGACATAATACTTATTTATTTTCAATCACTTAAAAACATTGTCAATTATC
Organism: Gammaproteobacteria bacterium; assembly: GCA_027021445.1. Lineage (GTDB taxonomy): Bacteria > Pseudomonadota > Gammaproteobacteria > S012-40 > S012-40 > JALUUH01. The sequence continues at coordinate 2,450 of JALUUH010000098.1, read as the reverse complement.
TGCGCTATTACTCTTAAAAGCATCGGTATGATGTATTTTTCGAATAAACCCCAGAAAAGTGAGCATCCCATCACAAATTTATCCGGTCTAAGCCATAACCTACTACTCAACTTGGAATTTATTTCTCCCTGAGTTGAGACCCACGTCGCAGTTTTTTATTCGCAATGAGTTGGAAATTGCAGATGAAAATCAAATCCTTGCTTCATTGGACGATAAACACAAAGGGAGTAAGTGTAATTACGTTAAGCAGTAAGAAGGTTTTCGTCGAAATAAGGTTGTTCAATTAGCATGAAACTGGGCTGCATTCAAAACCGCAAAGGTAATATCAGAAGCTGTGCGCATGTGTGGCAAGCATTGCTGATCGTCTGTGATTTTTGCTTCTTAGCGGCAATGCCTATTAATCGCTTAATGCGCAAGCTCTTGCATTTAAGCTGTTTTTCAATCGCGCTTTTCCTACTGCCGGCCATGGTCGCGGTACTTCCCCAGCAGTGGCAACAGTCAACAATTCTGAGTGCTATTAAACTTCAGTCCGCCGAAGCAGCGATTAGCTTTGTGCAAGAGGTCGCAAAGAATGCGGTCGTCGATACTGCTCCCGTCACCAACACGCTCACGCTTTCGATCACTTCCAATACGATAGCAGGCAATTCAATTATCATCACGGCCGCTTCGAGCATCGGGGGGATTTCAACCGCAAGCTGTAGCGACTCTAAAGGCAATACCTATACACTCGATGTAACCGATTTGGATCCAAGCGGCGGCACCCGACTCACTATTTGCGCCGCGCATAATACAAGCGCACTGACCACAAGTGATACGATCACAATTAATTTCGGTGACCTTGTACAAACTCGAGCAGCGGCAGCAAATGAATTTTCAGGTATCGATACCGTCTCGGCATTAGATACAACCTCGACCAACTCTGATATCACACAAACCACAACACCGAACTCCGGCAATACCGCAATGACGACACAGGCAAACGAACTCGTTATCGGTGCAGTTGCGATCAGGGGTGCGAGTTCTCAATCGTTTACCACGGATGTGGCTTATACAGCGCTCGGGCGTATAGGCACCTCCGGCGGCGGAATAACAGACCAAACCATTAATTCAGCCTATAAGATTGTATCTACCACAGGTACTCAATCCATGGGCGGTAGCATGAGTCCTGCGGAATACTGGGTAGCCGGGGTCGCCACTTATCGAGCGGCAAGTCCAACATATACGGTTAGCAAGACCGTCGATACTAACGATGGTGTATGTGACGCCGACTGTTCCTTACGCGAAGCCATAACGGTTGCGGTTGCTGGGCAAACTATCGAATTTAATACTACCGTTTTTCCAACCGGCTCTCCCTCCAGCATTTCGGTTATCTCCGCTTTACCTTCGATGACTCAAGGCAGCATCACCATTGATGCCTCTAATGCGGGGGTTATCATCGATGGGACTGCTGTTCCTGCCGTTTCAGGCATCACCATCAGTTCGAGTAACAACGTGATTAAAGGTTTAAGAATTCAGAACTTTTCGGCTTTAGGAAACGGCAAAGGTATTAATATTATCTCTGGCAGCAATAATACCATCGGCGGTGATAATACCGTTGGCACCGGGCCGTCTAACGAAGGTAATATTTTGGTGAATAACTACTACGGTATTGTGGTCGCGGATAGCGCCAGCAATAACATTTATACCGGTAACTATATCGGTATCGATCCGAACGATAACACCTACATAAGTTCGACATTCGGTATCTTCCTCGGCAACTCTAATAATAATATCGTCGGTGGCAATACGCCTAACGAGCGCAATATTATTTCAGGCAATGGACTCACAGGCATTTATATCGGCAACGCAAGTGCACTCGATAATAATAATAACATCATTACCGGTAATTACATCGGCACCAATGTGGCCGGTACAGGCCCTGTAGGCAATGGCATCGGAATACAGCTTCGATACTCCCAGAATGATATTATTGGTGGCACCGCTATCGGTGAAGGGAATCTAATTTCAGGTAATTTGTTCCATGGCCTTGCCGCTAGTGACCAATCCGTGTTTTCTATTCTTGGTAACTATTTTGCGACGGACGCAGCTGGTACAGGTTCGATTCTCAGCGGTCTCTTGGGGGGACATGGGATTTATCTGCTATCTAATTCGAACGTCACCATAGGTGACCCAAGCGAAGCGGTTGCTAATAAAATTAATCCGCATGGTGGTAATGGTATTTACGTCAATAGCGGAGTCACCCTCTCTTTTGCAGGTACACTGGATGTCAATGATGACATTAATATCATTAATAGTTCGGCGACTGTTAATTTAGGAACAGGATCAAATATTAATTTGTCGGGTAACTGGATCAATACTGTAGGTGCTACAATAAACGCCGGCACCTCGACATTGAACCTCGACGCTGCCAATGGCATTACACAAACTATTGACGGCGATAACAATTTTTA
>JALUUH010000097.1 GCA_027021445.1 Gammaproteobacteria bacterium | reverse complement strand
TTGGTAGGTAATATAATGATCGTACCTAAACCCGATCTGACGATGACTGCAGTGAGCGGCCCGAGTATTGGGTCTCGGGGTGAGAGCATTGTCATAAGTAATACGGTCGCCAATGCTGGTGCGGGGCCAGCAAGTTATTTTCGCATCGGGTATTACCTCTCCACGGATGCAATCATTACTACCTCGGATATATTTATCGGAGAACGCAACCTCAATAGTGGCTTGGCGGGTGGCGCGAGCAGTCAAGCCAATTCTACGATTACCATTTCAAGCTCGATGGCTTATGGCACTTATTATCTCGGTGCCATTGCCGATCACAACGGCTGGGTCGATGAGGACGATGAAAACAATAATAGCTTGGCAGGCAATCTCATCAATATTTCAAATTAATTTTTTGAATGCGCACTTTTTTTGTTCGCGAACAAATCAAACGCAATCTGAATGGCTGCAGTGCATTCAAAATGTTTGGAATCGTTGACCTGGATTCCGCAGTTGACCGCTCAGAGATGAATGCAGCACCATGAGATCGTTAAATTTTCTAAGTGCGCCGCAGTTCATCCGGTGTGTGAGCTTCGCTACGCTAGAAAACGCGGAAAATCGAACGACAAGAGCAAGGTAAATCAGGAGGATGAGTGCTTAAACTGTATTACCCTAGAATAAATCAATATCCCCTTCTGACATGTTATCTTGTCCAACTTTATCAGAATAGGTCGTGCTAGCGATATCGTCTTGCATTTTTTTCACTAACAGCGAGATTTCTTCAATCGATTGAGAAAGGTTTTCATTCTTAGAAAAAATGCTAATTATGGCTTGCTTTTTCTCTATTTCAACAACTACCACTGATTTTATCATTTCACATAGCTGAGAAATAAAATCTTCATATTGTAAAGCGGTTACTGCATTATTAACATCAATTTGAATAGAGCTTGATATAGCGGTTGAATTCAGAATACCTTCAGCGACAATTTCATTGACTTTCTGGATCTCGCCCAACATCTTATCGAGATTACCTTTTGCATTCAGCGATGTGTTCATATCAATCGATGCAATATCGCCAACAATGCCATTTGCTTCACCAAGGGAATGCTTGGTGACCTCAATTTGCTCGCGAATTTGCTCATTCGTTTCTCTTGAGCGAATAGAAAGGTTTCGAACTTCATCGGCCACCACCGCGAATCCTCTGCCCGCCTCACCCGCGCGAGCCGCTTCTACCGCCGCATTCAAGGCTAATAAATTGGTTTGATCGGATAGACTTCGAATCTGTTCAAGCATGGCAAACATATTATCCATATGCCTTGCCATATCATCCATTTTGTAAGCTGCGGATACACTTTTTTCAGCAATATTTATCAGTAAACCAACATAGCCGCCGAGTACTTTATCGGTTTCCTTTACAAATTGCTCCAAATTCATTTCTTCCGACTCGCTACCTTCTTGGTAAAGCGATTTTGTAACTTCCGTTAATATACTACTCTGATTATCTGTCTTTTCTAACATGCCACTAAAGCTTGTATTCAGCTTTACCGTCGCATCTGCAATCACACCTTGGATTTGGCTTATATTATTAATCAAAGGTGACAATATCGCGTCGGTTGAACCACTTTCCAATATTGATAGTGCAATCAAACCATCGACAGCTTGGGCTTGAGATTCGTGTGCTTTGTGTATTTGCTGAAGTTGCTTTTTATATCCACGTATACGAGCAAACCAAAAAATCGCACATACAAATACCACAAATCCGCTGATGAACGGGTTTGGAATAACAATGACGACAACCGAACCTAGAGCAGTTATCAACCAGGCTAGCCAACTTTCCTTTATTTCTTTAAGAGCATTCATGATTGATAGGTGGATTTACAGGCTGATATTCTAAGCGGTATCGACATAAAAGGCCGAAAAATTAAGTGAAATCTTTGCACCAAAAATGGTTTTTGTTTCCATACAAAAAACAAGCAATCCAGGCAAGCTGGAAATAACTAAAAATCTAATATTTTCAAATAATTATAGCATTCAAACAATAATCACTCATTAGAAAAAGAGACTTCCAAGATACCCGAGAATGACACGCCATTCGCTTTCCGTAATGACGCACGATATGTGCGGGTTACAGGGTTTCCAATAATCGATGCAACTATCTTCTTTAAAAACCCCTTTTCTTCGAGCGGAGCATGCCGGTACAATAATTGGCTACTCAGTATTTCCATCTTCCCCGTTTGATCCATAAAGCTAATTGACCAGCCTTTTTCATCGGTAACGATTCCACGATTTATCTTTAGCGCTAATAAGGGTTGTGCTACGCCTGAACGATGCCAAACCCAGCCCTTAGCACCCCCGGCTTTCGGCGGAAACCTCGCCAACATAAGAGTGGCCTCATTGCCAGCTATCCCTCGAAATCGAATCCATTGGCTGGCTAATTGAGCAGGTAACAACGTTGTCCTTGAGTGATCAGCATAACCATTTCCTTGCATAAGCGCTGACGTTTCATTTTCTGTAACATATTTTGCGCTTGTTGTTGACCATGGAATATATATTTCAGGCCGGTAGTAACCTGACTCTTGCTCAAGCTGGCTATTCGGCATTAAAAATTTTTGTGGACTACGGGAAAATTCTATTTGAATTGAAGTCTTATCTATCCGGCCAAAAAATATCATTCGACGGGTATTTTCTGCTAAACGTAGACTGCATTGAGCGACCTTTAATGACTCGGTCGTATCGTTATACGACCACTCCTCCTGCTCTACAATGACTGATTCATGTATGGGCACGTGACCAGGGCGTACAATTAAGAGATGACATAGACCTTTCTTGTCTCCAGGTCCAATATTCGTTAATCCAATCTGGCTATACAAATAAACACCGTTGCCTAAATCAGAGAACATGCTAAACGTTTCGCTGTAAAACTCATCAGAATCTAGCTGAGGTCTTAACAATGGACTTGCATGAACACTTTGTAGTATAAAAAAGCTTATTACCAGGAAGGCTTTCATCGTTAAAGCTAATATTTAGTTTTTGGCATCGGGTTCGATGCGTGCAAGGTCTGTGTTAGGAGCTTGTCCGAGAACAGACTGACCGACTGCGACCAAGCCTGATTGTTGAATGTTCCGCTATGATCTGTTTGCATTATAGCCAAGCGTATTATTAAAAGGGTTAAAAGATGGAAAAAAGCTGGCTCATTGAAAATATGAACTCCATTATGTGGGTCATTGGGGTTATTGGATTTATAATGGTTGCGGCCATATTTTTGTTCTACTTCAGTATTCGCCGTAATGTTAATAAGGAGTATAACGAGAAATAAGCCTCTTTTGTAAAATAACACTTACGCAGCAGGCCTCACCCAGAAGAATCTGAAATGAGTAAAGAAATGAAACTCATCAGCTTTTCTTCTACCTTTTGAGTGGTATGCGGGCTAAGTATATCGCCCGCAATGACATGTCGAGTATCACCCTGGGCACCATGAATCGATTCTATTTTTTTGTTCCGCGAACCCAGTTTTCCATAAATTTTTTTTGTTTGCTCATTGTCGATTAATTGATCCTCAGCTGCATATAAAATGAGTGTAGCTAAGGCTATATTTGATAAATGAGCATTTCTCGCCATTTGAACGAATTTCATCATAGGAACCAAGGCCGTTAGCGGATATTTACAAGTCCAATATTGCGCTTGCCTCTCATTGCTAGGAACAAACTCATAATGCTTTCCTTTGAATATTGGCATCCAATATCGCGCTAGCGGCAGCAATAGCCATTCTGACTGCTTATTTTGTAAGCCATAATTGGGAGAAAGCAAAATCAATCCTAAGACCTGGGGTAAAGATAGGCTGCTGGCAAAGCAAGTCAGTAATGTCGCCCCTGTTGAGTTACCCATTAGAATCATTTTTTTGCCTATTTTTTTGCCTATTTCATAGGCTTCGGCTACATCATTTTGCAATGCTGGAATGCTAACATCGTTCATCGCGTTTGCATCCTGACCGTGACCCGTCAAACGCGTTAAAAACAGATTGGCTTTTAATCGCTGAGCGATATTTTCAGTCAGTGGACTGAGTTCTTGTCTTGATGCGGAGTAACCATGAATAAATACAATGGAAATTGCGGTTTGTCGCTTTGTTTCAGGAGCATACCAAATAATCGTTTTTTCAGTATTGGGGACAATTTTAGCATAGCGTGACTCCTTAGCCGCCAAATAATGATCCAAGTCCTTAGGTAAGCCTTGCGTAAAATGCCAGCCACGTCTGCGCGCCCTAGATTGAAAAAAAGCATATCCAGAAATCGCAAATAATAATGTAAATACGCTAAAAAGAAGTTCGTTCATGCCTTTTTATTAGCTTTCAAGCATTGAGATTCGAGTATAACAAGGTCCGCTTCAAGAAACACTAAACCCCTGTATACATAGCATTTTTAAGTTTTATATTTTAGTGTCGATAAACACTCTATCCCTCCCGGAATCTATCCTAGAGGGGTGTATACACGCACATTTCGAGGCGTATATATTGCTTATTAATCCTACTGAACGGAATTAGGGGACAGCGTGGCAATTCAACCAACTCATATTTCTAGCCTGCATCATTACAGTCACTTAATATACAGACTGGCAGTCATGGTTTTACTCATTAGCTTTTTAGTCTTTGCTTTTTCTTCCGCACACGCTAAACCAGAACACGGCATAGATTTCATTTTAGCGATCGATAATTCAGGCAGCATGAAAAAAAATGATCCGCTAAAAATGCGTATTCAGGCCGCCAAGATGTTTATCACTTTACTCAGCGAAAAAGACCGAGTCTCACTCGTGAACTTTAGTGATAAAACCTACAAAATGACCCCTTTTTTATCACTCGCTAATTATAGCAATGAACTAAAAATATACGATCAAATCGACCGCTTAACCGCCACTGGGTTAAGGACAAATATCTATGCTGCGCTACGACACGGATATGAAACATTCAGACAGCTCAATTCGACGCAAACAAAAAACTCACCGCATCGCGATAGAATAATTATCTTAATGTCGGATGGGAAAATGGATGTCGGTAATAATAATCTCGATTTGCGACTATTAGAGAGAACATTGGAAGACCTTACCCCTAGGCTTGCTGAAGAAAAAATACGTGTTTATTCCATCGCTTTTAGCAAAACATCCTACATACCCCTGCTACGACTTGCCGCACAAGATACTAACGGCTCATTTACCTTGGTAAAAAATGCGAATGCAGTTCACCAGGTATTCGAAAATATTTTCGAACGCAGCAAAAGCCCGAATATGTTACCGATAACAGAGAATAGCTTCATCGTTGATAAAAAGGTCAATGAGCTAACCATTGTTGCATCCAAGTTACGTCCAAATACCACAATCTCATTAGAAAACCCTTCAGGACAAGATTTCAACAAAAAAACAATCAAGCCCAACATACGATGGTTTAATGCACGAAAATTTGATTTAATCACCATTATCAAGCCTGCCCCAGGGTTTTGGCGCTTAAAATTTAGTGAAGGTGAAAATAAAGCCTATATTGTAACTGATCTTAGTCTCAATTCGGTCGTATCTAAAACCACAGCTGAACCTGGAAAACCTTTTCTAATCCAAGCATGGTTGCAAAAAAATAAAAAAAGACTCACTAAAAAAGCCATACTCAATAACACGCAGTTTATTCTCAGAATCATTTACCCCGATGAATCTGTACAAGATTTTCCGCTAGTCGATGATGGGTCAGAAGTCGGCAGTGAACGCAAAGATGGAATATATGGTAATACGCTCACGCTTTATGATGAAGGTATTTATAAACTTGAAGTAATCATCACAGGCGAAACATTTGATCGTAAAAAAGCATCTTTTGTCAGTATAAAATCACTCACCGAAAGTAACCCTTTTGTACAACAAGCAATGCCTGTCACCGAAGCCTTTAAAGAACCAGTACCCGTCAAAGAAGTCATTGAACCCTCTCGGCCAATAGAACCTATCAATACACATGAACCAGAGAACGAACCCGAGATAATAGAAGATCAAACCCATTCAAACATCGACCAAGAGAAACATCCGAGTGATGAAATTTCTGTGGAATCTATAACCCATTCATCGGAGGATGATGCATCCAGCGTGAATTATACGCAAGCAATCATTGGCTTCCTATTATTAAATATAGCACTTGGCTTAGGTTACGGTGCTTACATCTATTATAACAAGCGATTCAATAAGAGTAATAATACGGATAACTCAGATAAACCTGCCAAGGATGTGCAACAAGGTTTTGCAGACGAAGGAGTGGATCTTGATGAAACATCTACAGATAAACCTATAGAGGAGCCCGCAGAAATATTTTCAGAAGAGTCTCGAGAAGAACCCCCAGAAAATAAATAATCGACCTAAAAAATAAGCAATGATTGAATTAAATATTTATCTATTTTTTGTATTACTTGAAGTATTATTTGCGCTGCTAGTAATTATTGCGGTATTGATAAAACGCATCAAAAAATACAAACCACATTACGAAGCCAATACCTCACCACAGGAATACTTCAAAAAATATCTATTAACCGCTATCAAATTTACCCGTGGATATGCACAACAGATCAATACTGAAGCTGAAAATGGAGAAAAGCTTGCCATAAAACGTCAAAAATATATGGTTGCCAGACTTAATTGGTTAGTTCTAGAGCGTGACTTTATTACCACCACTAAACCCATTAAGAGCTACTGGGATGACATCAATTTTCGCATCGGTAAGATGTTAACACGGTGGACCGAAGCTGGATTCATTAACGAACTTCCAGATGGTGAAATTGTCACTCGATCTTTGCGCGCTGATGGCAATGACCGCCTAGAAGGAACCGGAAGGGATTCACGAGAAAAAGAGTCAGCCCCATCCTTAGAGGAAAATAAACTTCGCGAACGTATAAAATACCTGGAAAAACAAGTAATACAACTTTCAAGTTATAAAACCCTATTTGAAGGCCTGCAAAAAACCTATGACGGATTACGCGAATCCTACAAAAATTTGAAAGAAGCCATTCAAGGCCTGGAATTAAGCTCAGAAGATGCCGAGCGACTAAAACAGATTATTAATGATCATGAATCGGCTGAGACGGTATTAGACAGCAAATTAAAAGAGATGGAAGAGCAACAAAACCGGCTAAACCAAGAGCTTCAACAACTTGAGGCAGCATTTGTGACCCTAGAAAGTGAGCAGCAAGAAACCGAAGAAAAGCGAAAACAAGAACTTGAAAAAATGTCCGCCTTGCAAGCAGAGCAACAAAAAACCGACCTCAATATTTCGATAGAAGTAGTAGACAACCTTGAAGTTTCAATTCGTGAATTACGCGGCGCTATTAATGCAGTCGAAATGGATACTGATGCCAAACTTGAACTCGACGACCAAGTTCAAAGTTTAGGCATTCAAACCCAAGAAATAAAAACCTGCTTTAAAACGCTTGAAATGGAAAATGAACGAATTCAACAACAGATCAATGAGCTTAAGCCTGAAAATTAGAACGTTGGGTACGTAACCACTTAATATGATCTGATATCCCATCTAAATCAGGAAACAACATAGCATGATTCACTCCCAAGGTGTTCAAAGCATGTTTGATATCTCTGTTTAAATGACAAGCAATGGCGACTTTCTCTAGGCCTTGAACTGAAAACTCTGTCAACGGATCAGGATGTACGGTAAATATCCCGTCTTGCGCTGCAATTCTAGGATTCCAATATTGAGGGTTGTACAATTTTACGGATTCGATATTAAAGGGATCAAAATCTAATGCTTGATCAATGTTCCCATCGTATTCAAAAGTATAAAGAATTGAATCTTCTTCCGCAGGTTTAGACTTAAGATCATTGGAACATGCAAAATAAATGGCTACCAACGGATTTTTTGTCCAATTCATTAAACGAGTGGGCAGTCCATGATGATGAGCTACCGAGAGTAAGGCAAGCTTGTTATCTTTATATTCGCTCACAAGTGAGTACGCTTTCTGTTTAAAGAGTTGTAGTAACTGATCCTCCATAACACAACTAAAAGCATCACCTTCAGGTGTCTTAACTCGACCAATGCTCGGCAACAAGGCATAAGATTTATCCCTTAACCCTCTAAAAATCAATTTGCGATTTGAAGAAACACAATTTGATAAAAAATCAAATAAATGATCTATATTTTCCAACCTATTCATCAACAGACTTTTCCTAATCGTTGGGCAGTAATAGTTAATAATATCTGCAAGTATTTAATGAGTTTAAAATACATCTTCTGCGAAAACTAGTTAGTCATTTTTATCATAGTAGGTATCTTGTTTATGGCAGAACTCAGCATTGATAGCATATAATACTGATCAATATTTTATCTATCATTTCCGCCAAAACCCTAATATTTCTAACTAAAATATTCCCATAGACATTGCTAGTATTATTCATCTATTATTAAGCATCCTCACATAATTTTTACAATATAAAATAAGAAGTAACAACCAGCTATGCGAAAAAAAGCCAATAGCAATGACCTTATAATGTCACACATAATCAAAAAAAGCTTTAACTTAAGTATTTCAAATTTGGCTACCTTGGGATAGATAGTATTACATTTAGATTTGGGGGTTACTTATCACTTCATTGGATCAAAAAATAAGGCCAAACGATGAAGAGAAACTACGTCTCCTGGATGCCTTGCAGCGCATTAATAACATCGACACAGAAACCGCTTCTCTAGACATTCTGCTCTCTCACATCCTCAAATTTCTGTTAGATATTTTACAATGTAATAGCACGCTCATTATCCAGCCCAATAATTTACTCACGTCAAAATACCAAAAATTTAGTCTGAGCACATCATCCCCATCCCCACAGAAAGCGGCCTTAAAAAAAGAAACATTAATAGGCAATAGCGTCACTGCCATCATTTCGCAGACACTAACATCGCAACAAGCGATTAATTTAGATCTCAAACTTCCGGAATATGCTCAATACCAAAGTGATAGCATCCTTGAGATTGATAACATATTAACGATTGCCTTACACTTGAATGAACATACTGTATGGTTATTAGGCGCAGAATTTGGCATAAATTCAACTTCGAAACTAAACAACAACAGAGCATTACTCAATGAAATTGCACAACCGATCTCTAATACAATAAATACTTTTTTAACATACGAAGCCTTGCGCCAGGTAAATAACACTGAGCAACAAAATTTGAGTTATCTTGACGCATTATATCGCATTAGCCAAATTATTTTTTTGCAAGATGATATGCACGAGATGTTAGGCAAGATCATGCAAGAAATATTAGAAATATTCTCCTGTGATCGAGCTTGGTTACTTTATCCCTGTGATCCAAATATCGAAGAATGGAGCGTCCCGATTGAGCAAACTCGACCAGAATGGCCAGGAGCCAAGGCTAGGGCGGAGAGTGGCGATGAAGACGAAACATCAGCCATAAAGATAACTGAAGCAACAAAAATGGTTTTCCGATCTGCATTGGCGGCTGGAGGCGTTGTCACCTATGACATCAATAATAACGAACACTTTCGCAGTGGGCCTGACATTAAAATGTTTGCCATTCGTTCGCAGATGGTTAATGTCATTTATCCACGCCATGGAAAACCCTGGTTATTTGGAATTCATTATTGTGCACAACATCATTCTTTTTCGATTAACCAGGCTAAAAAATTTGAAGCGATTAGTCATCGTATTGCCGATGCCATTACGAATTGCCTAACCCTAAAAGAATCTCAAAAAAAAGAGGAAAAATATCGTACCCTGGTGGAGAACGCACCAGAAGCGATTATTGTATACGATGCTGAAACAGGAAAAATTAATGATGCCAATGAAAATGCTTTCAAGTTATTAGACTTAGACCGTCAAAACTACCGTAACACGAGTTTTTTTTCACTAGGCTTGCATGGCGAATTTTCTGGTGAAAACTCATCCCGAGAACTGAAATCAAAAAGTGATCTTGCTGTATCTGGGAAAGTTCCGATTTTCGAATATGAGATATACCGTAAATTAGAATCGATTCCATGCGAAATTCGGTTAGTAAAGCTGCCATCCGAAGACAACATATTAATTCGTGGAAGCATTAGCGATATTTCGGCAAGAAAAAATTCTGAAGCCCACACCAATAAATTATCGAGCGCACTGGAGCAAACAGCAGATGCCATCGCAATAACCAATAAACACGGTGTGATCGAATACGTAAATCCTGCATTTGAAAAGATTACCGGTTATACAAAAAACAACCTCATCGGGAAAAATATGAGCATCTTAAAAACCGCTAACCAAAGCGATACTTTTTATCCAGAACTCTGGGCAAGTTTGAATACCGGAAAAATATTTAATGAAGTCATTCTTAACAAAAAACAAAGTGGCTCTACTTATTATGAACAAAAGAGTGTCACCCCACTTAAAAATGAACGAGGCTATATCACTCATTTCATTTCCACTGGAAAAGATGTCACTGAAACAATGAAAACACAGGAGCGACTCAATTATCTCGCACACCATGATACCTTAACTGAACTGCCAAACCGTGCCTATTTTGTTGATCGTTTATCCCATGCACTCTTACGAGCTAAACGTTGCTCAACAAAAACAGCTATTCTATTTATTGATCTTGATCGTTTTAAATATATCAACGATTCACTCGGACACGACATTGGCGATGAAGCCTTACAATTAGTTGCTAAAAAATTAGCGTACTGTCTGCGAGAATGCGATACTGTTGCAAGGTTAGGTGGTGACGAATTTGCCGTTATTCTCGAACATATCAACACATCGAATGATGCCGCACTAATTTCTAAAAAAATTGTTTCGATGTTAACCCTACCTTTTTTTGTGCAAAAGCATGAAATTTTTCTAACCGCAAGTATCGGAATTAGTTTATTTCCAGATAATGGTATGGACACGAGTACATTATTAAAACATGCTGATGTCGCCATGTATCGATCCAAGGAATTAGGTCGTAATCAATACGAGTTTTATACCGACGATTTAACGTTACGAGCCTATGAAAGACTAAAATTAGAAAATGATTTACGCCATGCAGTCGCGAGAGAAGAATTTGAATTATACTACCAGCCACAAATCAATTTGCACTCTGGAAAGACATATGGTTTAGAATGTTTATTACGCTGGCATCACGCAGAATGGGGGGCCATACCTCCCAGCGAATTTATTCCTGTACTGGAAGAAACAGGACTGATAATCCAGGTCGGTGAATGGGTATTACGCAAGGCATGTGCACAGCTTTCTGACTGGCAAAATGCTGGCATTCCACCGGAAAGATTATCGATTAATATTTCTTCACGTCAATTTGATATTGCCGACTTCGAGCAAACTATTAAAAATATTCTACGGGAAACCAAGGCGGCACCTGAACGACTTGAGTTTGAACTCACGGAAAGCCTTTTGGTAAAAAACGAACACATTACTTTTGATTTACTCGAAAGATTTAATCAAATGGGGATACGTTTATCTATTGATGATTTTGGAACCGGTTATTCTTCATTAAGTTATCTCAAACGCTTTCCCATCCATACGCTTAAAATAGATCATTCTTTTATTCGAGACATCACCACCGATCCGGAAGATGCATCTATTGTGAATACCATTATCACATTGGCATATCAACTAGGCATGGAAGTCATTGCCGAAGGTGTAGAAACGCAGGATCAATTGTTGTTTTTAACCAAGCATAAGTGTAATATTTCACAAGGATTTTTATTCAGTCCACCGATATCGGCTAACAAGGTCTCGGAGTTTTTAACCAAAAACTATTCGTTTTATAGTTAATTATAAAGGTAGCTTGTATAACTTTATTGTATTTAGGGGCTAGTTATTACTTCACTGAAAAAAAAACCCCAACGCCACGAAGAAAAACTGCATCTACTTGATGCCTTGCAGCGAATTAATAATATCGATTCAGTAACCGATTCGTTAGATATGCTCCTCGCCCAAATTTTGAGTTTTTTTTTAGATATTTCAAAAAGCAATAGCGCACTAATCATCCAGCCATGCAGTCTAAACGCGGAAAAATATCAAAAATTTAGTGTAAACACATCATCTCTTCAGCATAGTATTTTGCAAGAAAAAATAGCAATAGACAGCAGTCTCACTGCAATCATGGCACAAACACTCATCTCTCACCAAGCGGTTAATATCAACCTTAAGCTACCGGAACATAAAAAATACCAAAGCAATACGGACGATGAAATCAATAACATCTTAACGATTGCATTACACGTAAAACCAAATACCGTCTGGTTATTAGGCGCAGAATTCAGCAACATTTCATCTTCGATGTTAGCTAAAAAAACACGTTTAATAAACCAAATAGCAAAACCTATAGCTGATAAAATAAACTCTTTTTTGACTGCCGAAGCCCTGCGTCAAGTACATAAAACTGAATATCAAAACTTGCATAGTCTTGATGCTTTATATCGTATTAGCCAAATTATTTTTTCGCAAGAAGATATGGATACGATGTTAAAACTAATAATGGAAGAAATTCTTAATATCTTCTCTTGCGACAGAGCTTGGTTGCTTTATCCCTGTGATCCAAATACAAAGGAATGGAGTGTCCCTATTGAAAAAACACAACCAGAGTGGCCAGGGGTCGGTATTGGAAACGGAGATGAAACCAGTATAGATAAACCTGCAATAAAAACGAATGAAACAACAAAAATGATTTTCCAAAACGCATTAGATACTGAAGGTGTAATCACCTATGATATTGAAGCCGACAAGAGTTTTCAAAATAATCTCGCCGACGAATTATATTCCGTTCGTTCGCAAATGACGATTGCGATTTATCCTCGTCGTGGAAAACCTTGGCTATTTGGAGTCCACTACTGCGCTCAGAATCATTCTTTTTCCATCAACGAAACAAAAAAATTTGAAGCAATCAGTCATCGCATTGCGGATGCCATCACTAGCTGTTTAACGCTCAAAGAATCACAGGAAAGCGAAGCCAGATATCGCACCCTAGTAGAAAATGCACCAGAAGCGATTGTCGTATACGATGCTGAAACAGGTAAGATCAATGACGCTAACGAAAATGCATTTCGTCTATTATGTTTGGATCGTCAGAATTACCATGAGGTAAATTTTTTCACATTAGGATCTCCTAACAAATTTTCTGGCCGAACTACACCTTTAGATCTGAAATCAAAAAGCGATCTTGCTAGGGCCGGACAAATTCCTATTTTTGAATGGGAAATCCATCGCGAAGCAACAATAATTCCGTGCGAAATTCGATTAGTGAGGTTCTCAGCTAAGGACAAAGTATTAATTCGCGGAAGCATTAGCGATATTTCGGCAAGGAAAAATTCTGAAGTTCACACCAATAAATTATCGAGCGCACTGGAGCAAACAGCAGATGCCATCGCAATAACGAATAAATATGGGGTTATTGAGTATGTCAACCCTGCATTTGAGAACATAACCGGTTATACAAAGAACAGCCTCATAGGAAAAAATATGAGCATCTTAAAAACCGCTAACCAAAGTGATACTTTTTATCCAAAACTCTGGGCAAGCCTGAATACCGGAGAAATATTTGACGATGTTATTGTTAACCGCAAGAAAGATGGCTCTACTTATTACGAACAAAAAAGTATCACGCCACTTAAAAATGAACATGGCCATATTACCCATTTTGTTTCCACTGGAAAAGATGTCACTGAGACGATGAAAACCCAGGAACGTCTCAGTTATCTCGCACACCATGATATCTTAACCGAGCTACCAAACCGTACCTATTTTATTGATCGCCTAGCCCAGGCATTGCATCATGCAAAGCGACGCTTAACAAAAACAGCGGTATTATTTATTGATCTAGATCGTTTTAAATATGTTAACGATTCCCTTGGACATGATATTGGTGACGAAGCCTTACAGTTAGTTGCCAAAAAATTAACACTTTGTCTATGCGGAGGCGATACGATTGCCCGCTTAGGCGGTGACGAATTTGCGGTCATTCTCGAAGACATTAACACACCTAATGATGCGGTATTGGTCTCAAAAAAAATAGTGTCGACCTTGACTTCGCCTTTTTTTGTGCAGGAGTATGAAATTTTTTTGACCGCTAGCATCGGTATCAGCTTGTTTCCTGACAACGGTATGGATACCTGCACATTAATAAAACATGCGGATGTCGCCATGTACCGAGCCAAAGAATTAGGTCGCAACCAATACGAATTTTATACCGATAATTTGACCTTGAAAGCCTACGAAAGACTAAAATTAGAGAATGATTTACGCCACGCAATCGCAAGAAAAGAATTTGAATTATATTATCAGCCACAAATCAATTTACACAATGGAGAACTATATGGTCTAGAATGTTTGTTGCGCTGGAACCACGCTGAATGGGGCACTATTCTACCGGGCGAATTTATACCCGTGCTAGAAGAAACAGGGCTAATTATTCAGGTGGGTGAATGGGTATTACGCCAAGCTTGCTCACAACTTGCTGACTGGCAAAATGCTGGCATTCCACCGAAAAGATTGTCGATTAATATTTCTTCACGTCAATTTGATATTGCCGATTTCGAGCAAACCATTAAAAATATTTTACGGGATACAAAAGCGGCACCTGAACGACTTGAGTTTGAACTCACGGAAAGCCTTTTGGTAAAAAACGAACACATTACTTTTGATTTACTCGAAAGATTTAATCAAATGGGGATACGTTTATCTATTGATGATTTTGGAACCGGTTATTCTTCATTAAGTTATCTCAAACGCTTTCCCATCCATACGCTTAAAATAGATCATTCTTTTATTCGAGACATCACCACCGACCCGGAAGATGCATCTATCGTGAATACGATTATCACATTAGCTCATCAACTAGGTATGGATGTCATTGCCGAAGGCGTAGAAACGCAGGATCAACTGTTATTTTTAACCAAGCATAAGTGTAATATTTTACAAGGCTTCTTATTTAGCCCACCAATACCAGCAAATGAAGTATCAGAGTTTTTAGCACAAAACCATGTATTTTCTTCTGTTTGAATTGAACGTTAGAAACGAATAGCTAATTCTAATGAACCGGAATATGCAATAGTGTCTATCTCGGCAAAAGAGTTAAGACTATTAACAAAATCTGAATATTCTGATGACTCTCTAATCCCTACCACTAAATCAAGTGAAATTCGATTCCAGTTATAACCTATGCCCAAATTAAACTGAGCACCCTCGAAATCCTGATCACTAGGCGACCAAGTTTCAGTATAATATCCTGCGCCAATATAAAATTTACTACCTATTCGGTCAAAATTATTACCCAAAAGTAACAATAAATCATATCCTTCTGCCGTGATATTTTCAAACTCTTCGTGTGTTAAACTATACACGCCTCCTTTGAACGCAAGCCTGCGTGTGAAGGCTACTGTTACCGCCACTGAATTACCCGAAAAATTATCCTTTCCTGGCAATGCTAAGGCTACTGACGAATCAGCAAATTTATTTTCCAATGCCAATGTATACACACCCACACTAATTGCTAATTGCCTTCGTTCATCATGGCGATGTTTTGGCACAATTTTAGGTTGTAAAACCTGTCTCTTGCGTGGGCGTTCTACGGAATCGGAATTTATGAGCGGCGTGCTTTGAATGTCCGTCTTTCGCTCATCAAGAATGGTATAACGCAAACCACGCACACACTTGTATTTCCCATTACTGAGTTCTTTGCAAACATTTCTCAGTGGCACTAAAATGGTTTTACGTCCCTCACATTCCGCAGAGCTTTCGCAAATAAGCTCAAACTCCCGTTTTGCACCAATCAAGGCTTTTTCGCGTGCTTCCCCTTCAGTTTCTCCGATCGCAACGCCACAGCTAATCACTTGATTATCTGTTTTTTCCGAAGCCATCTCAGTACAAGTCCACTCGTCAAAAGTTTCAGCATTTGCATTCACGGATAATAAGAACAAGCAGCTGACGACAAAATAGTTTTTAGGTAGTTTCTGCATAATTTTTATTGAATTTATTTTATGTAAGAAAAATATAGGAACATATAGAAGATATTCTACACATCCAAAAGCTGAACAGCCAACCAAAAAATAAAGCTAACTCGGAGAAAAAATGAGTACCAGACACTCCTTGCATAGCCCTGACTTTTTAATCAGCACAGAAATCAAAAAACACCATTTTCTCTCGCCCAACCTTCGCGATGATACTCATAGACTGTTGAGCTATGCAAACGATTAACTAATATATCATCCAAACTATCATAAAAACCTTTGTTAAAAGTAAATGCACCCGTAATGATCTCCTTCGTTATCCAATCATCATCGATAGGAAGTTTTTCCAGTTCATCAATACGATGAGATGCTTTCTTGCCTCTAGGAGTCGCAATTGTCCATCCCCACTCTCCAAATGAGGGTACGTTAGTATGATACTGCTCTACGTTCGCGTAACCCGCATGTTTTACCGTTTTACCAATGCTCAGAAACGCATTTTTTGCATGATAAGGAGATGATGACTGGATTCCTATGGCGCCATCACCGGCCAGTAGACGCAAAGTTTTGGCATAAAATTGAGTGGAATAAAGCTTGTTTAAATCGGGATGGTTGGGGTCTGGAAGATCAATAATAATGGCATCAAAGGTTCTGCCTTGATTAATGAATGCATCTAATTCGACAAATGCATCACCAATTTCTACCTGTACTCGTTTATCGCTAAAGGCATTTTTGTTCAATGCTAATAACGGAGCATTGACAATCTTTCCATTTTCTACATGCGGCCGGGTGAAAAACTCTACAATTGCAGGATCGAGATCAATTAAGGTCACTGATTTTGGGTCCCAACGTAAAATATCACGCACTGCTAAACCATCACCGCCACCGATGACGAGGATATTTTCACATCTAGCGGAGGCAGCTAACACTGGGTAGGTGAGCATTGAATGATAAATATGCTCGTCTCTTGAATAAAACTGTGTATGCCCATTGATGAACATTGAATATGCTTTCGGCTCACTCTTTCCCATATTGCGCTCAGTAATGACCACTCGCTGATAACGTGTCGTCATACTATGAATGACGGTATCCCGGTAAAGCATATCTTCCAGAACGTCGGTCCAACGACTACCGAACAGTGCAAGCCATACGATGATAATCGCAATAATCAGATGAACAACAATCAATGATTTGCGCCAAGAAATTTGCGCTCGATAGTGGTAAAAAAAGATAGCCCCTGCCAGCAAATTTATCGTTGCGACGATCACCCCTGTTTGAATAGGAGGCATCGTCAACAATAGCAATACAAATAAGGCTGCACCGATTCCTCCTCCGATGTAATCTGCTCCATAGATGGTGCCTGCATTGTGTTTTAAATGACGTCCATATAAATCTTCACGTACTCGAGCAATTAATGGAATTTCAGCACCTATCAACACACCTAAAATAAATGCTACAACATAAGGTAGGTGTGTTGCCGTTTTTTGGGCTAAATCGACTAAGCCCCCCTCAAGCTGAGCACCGCTAATACCGTAGGTTTCAGCGAGCAATGACGGTAATAAATAAGTCGCGGTAATTAAAAATGCAATAATCACTATTGCCGTTGCTCCAATGACAGAAATAGTGAGCTCCAGCACCACAAATCCTGTATAAGGATCTTTAATCCGCTTTGCAGCAAATGCACCGAGACCCATGGAAGTAATCATAATGGTAAAAATGCCAAAGATAGCGACTTCTGTCGCAGCAAGTACCCGCGCCGCATAGTGAGAAATGAGAAATTCGTAGATGAGACCGCAGGCAGCCACGACCATCATAATGCTAATAAGAGTGATATCGCTGAACAGTAATTTTTTGTTACTAAAAATAGACGAACGATTCGAACTCGGAAGATCTTTTGGGTTCATAAAACTTATGAGGTGGGAGTACCCAATAAAGCAGCTAACACCACACCCATAGAAATGTAGATAACCGCCTCAATCATCGCAACACCAAAATTATTTTGAATATCAACTTCTTCTTTCACATCAACCTTAGGTAACACGACAAGGCGTGCGCCAATCGCAAATAGGGATACCAAAATAGTCATGAAAAAAGCTGCAACAAACCAGCCTAAAAGACCGGGTAACACATAATATTCTTGATATTCAATAATTCCTGAAGCAGCAACAATCGCTAACGCAACTCCAATCTTATGTCCTAAATAACGAATCGCGAGCGCTTGTTTTCCATCTCGAAATGCAGCTTGTAAAGAAGCACCATCATGCCTCCAAGCGTAAACCCGACTCCGATAAAAGGTCACTAGAATTAATAATAATTGTGATATAAAAAACCCAGCAATCACAATAAATAAACCTAAAAATGACTCAGTGTCTACCCATAACATCACGGCTTTTACGACGATTGCCGTGGCTATCATATTCGCAGCATCGATGATTCCTACTGCAATATTACCTTTATGCAATTCATCCTTAATAGATAATTGCTTCAATACAAAGTTATCAAATATTTTTCGAGTGGTGATCATGAGTAAAATACCAACAAGGCCATAGGCCAGCACTAGAAAAAACTCATAATATATGGAATGACTAGGATCACCAGAGACAACTCCTGTCATTATAATCGCTAATGCCAACAAAGCCCCAGCGCTCGAAATCCCAAATGCGTAATTATCTTTTTTAGTAAGTTCTTTAATAAAATCTACATCTGCAATCAATCCCTTTACTTTTCTAAGCAGAAGTAACGACATTGCAACGGCTATGACATCAACGACGGCAATAAGATATTCATAACGATCAAAACTATCTAATTCAAATATTTCCATTATTTTCTCCGTCGACCTCTCTATTTGCCGCCACGAAAACCACGAGAGTAAGAGCTACTCTTGCGCAAATTTCCTGAATACTTACTCGATGAAGGCCGGCTTGTAGATATCATTCGAGAACTTGCTCGAGGCTGTGTTTTGCTAACACCTCCCCCTCTCGAAAAACTACTCGTTTTTCTACCCGATGTAGATTTATATTTTGCAGATTTGCGATAAGTCGATTGTCTATTACGTTTATACCCATAGTCATAACGGTCAACAATGCGATCTTGGTAATTGCTATAGGGTCGATTCTGATTCCAGTCGTTATAGCCAATACGACCGCCTCCCATCAGATTGGAAAACATCGCATACATGCCATACCATTCCCAAAAACTAGTGCCGCCTGAACCTTGCCAACTTCCATAAGAGGGGTTACCCACCAATTGCTCACCGGTACCGTAACTTTTTGCCGCGTTATATTCCGCCTCTCGTTCTTTCGACATTACCGCAATACGTGGCAAATTCTTTTCCGATAAATCGGCGAGTACGTTCAACGGATCAACCAAAGAGTCATTAAAAAAATCATAGCTACTGGCTTTAATCAGTGAATCGACATCCGGTATAAGTTGCTCAGCATCTTTACTGGAATTTTTGATTTTATTGTAGCGTTCCTCAAGATCCGTATAGATACGTCCTGTAGTTGTCGCTTCTTTGCTTAAAATGTTAATGACTGCCGACATATCAGGTCGAATATCACGCACCCTAGTCGCATAGGACTTAAGCATTTCCGCATTTAACATCGACCCATTGCTTAAATCATTTTTTCGTGAATCCAGCTGGGATCTGACCGTTTCGAGTTGTTGCTTTAATATTGCATCATAGTTCGGCCCACACGCGGACAGCAGCACTACGGTAATCAACAATAGCAAAATACGATTCAGACTTTTGCACATGTTTTGTGTTCTCCCAATATGGTGTGAAACTCTATTATTAAGAAACCTTTGCACGAAAAATAATTTTTGTGCAAAAGTCTCTATAAATTAATGGCATCCGTTATTTGTTGCTGACTAGGGGGTAGATCTGCGCGGACTAATAATAGTAGCGCTTTGGCTGAAACATGTTCCTCAGGCGCAGCATTAGTCACTAGTGTGCCATCGTTTCCAATAAAAGCAAGCGGCGTCCCAAATCCCGCTTTAACCAGCGAAGTAACGATGGATAACCATGAGATATTTTCCATCCTCACATCGTAACGGCGTAAATGATCGCCATCGTGGGTAAATAGGTTTTCTAGTAATTTTTCTGAGCCGGGCGCCACTAGCGCTCGAATGAGTAATTCAGGATAAGCTCGAATGGGGCGCACAACAATTTGTGCACCGACTTTGTAAAACCTATCCCGGTTTCTATCGTTTAAACATTCAGCAATCACAGGAATATCGCGTAAACCATGCTCATCTAAGCGGTATAGGGTATCAAATGTTTCAGCATCTGATTTGCCATCATACTCATCACGTGCAAGCACCATCACGGCTCCCGCTTCTTTTATGTTAACACCACTATAGCTTTCTTCACTGCCTGGGCCGCCGTGATAATGAATAACGCCCAGCGCTCTAAGCTCGGGTGGTAATCCATCGGGATATTTTTGGGTCAATATTTGGATCGGAACCTGTTTAAAATTTTCATGTGCGCGTATTTGGCTAATGAGGCGTTTAAAATACTCGGTACCATTTTTATTCGGTGTATTGATGATGACAATATGCTGCATGAGTTTCCACTCCCAAAGACCCTTTATTTGCCGATCTCGACGTACTAATCGACTATCAAAATATTCTGCACCAAGATTGGCTAACACAAATATTCCTCCAAAATACAGGAATACAATCGTTGCTGCCCTACCCTCAATCGTTTGCGCAGCAATATCTCCAAACCCAACCGTGGTGACTGTGGTCAGAGAATACCAAATGGCATCACCAAAAGATAAGCCCTCCATTTGAGTCATCACTAATATATGTGCGGCAATGAACGAGGTGAAAACAAGAAGTGATCTTTTTAGCGCGTGAGAGATATCCCACTGTTGCAAATAAATTGCCTTTTTTCGACGATTTTTTTGAGCAAAAAATTGCGGTAACATTAAGGAAAAGCGACCTTAGCTTGCGTATTCATGTTTTGATGTTGCTTTTTAATTCAGCATAATCCTGTAACTCTTCATAAACAAGTTGTTTCACTAATGATTTATTAACACGATTTAAGGCATATTTTTTAGCCAGTAATTGGTAATCATCCTCACTTAAACTAACCGTTAAACGTTTACGTTTTACCCCTTTATTTACCTTCAGTCCAATTATTTCACGAATCACATCCGAAGGACTAATTCCGCGTTCATAAGCCGCTTTCCGAATACAAATATCCATTGCTTCACTGGCATCAAATGCGACCTGGGTTGCACGTACGCGACTACGTTCTGTAGGCCATTTTTCACTGAGACTGTTATTTTTGTTTTCAGTCATAATTATTTCAATGGCTTTTCCGCTGGCCACATTTCTTCGATTAATGAAGGGTCAGCAACTAAGGTAATACTGACATCTGTTTCATCATCCCATACTTCAATCTCTACTTCATGTTTTTCATCAGAACTTACCACGTTGTAATAATCGAATTCCTCGCCTTCGGCAAAACCAGGAATTCCCGTAAGACGAAAATCACCTTTATAAAAAAAACCACGTTCAGAAAATGTTTCCCGATGATATGAAGGGGCGAGAAAACCTTGAAGATGTTGCACCTGACTCGGCAGATCTGATTCTGGGACAGCAAGATTCAAAGAAACAGCGCCTTGCTCTTGATCCAAAATCAACCCAAATTCATCGAGATCAAACAGCATTTCCACCTCATTTCGCTTTATTTTTTGCGCAACGGAAAGGTATTCTTGCCCATCCTCACTCTCATATGAAAGAAAAACGAGGGTGCCATCGGCGGCCTTTAAAATTAACTCCGCTTTATTGCCATCTTCAAATTCATAGGTATTCACCTCAGAAACTTCAAATGGTTTTGCACACAAAGCGGGCGGAGCATAAAGTTTGAAAGAAACGATATCTCCGCTCATCAGATCTTTCGGCGATTCAAGCTTACGTGATATGTCCTTTTTATCATTAGAACCTAACCATTTATTGAAAAAACTCACCACATTCTCCTTGAGGTCATCCTTACTTTTGGCCTGCTTTTGCTCTCAGTTTACTTAACACATCAGATGCTGCAGAGTTTGTTTCACCAATGCCTGCTGCTTTTAGTTTTGCATCGAGAGAAGAATCCCCCATTTCATCATTCAACTCACCTTGTGCTATCATTTGATCTGCACGAGCTTGTTGTTTAGCCTTTATGCGCTCTAATGAACCTCGTGCATTTACCATTTTTGATAAACCACCACTATAATCGTTGCTGATTGATTGAGTGGCACGTTGCACATTTTCCGTTGTTTTAATCATCGCTAACTCACGCTCATGCGAACGAATTTTTTCTTCTGCTTGGCGAATCATACCTTTTAAACTGTCAATCTGAGTTGCAAAAGTCGTTTTGGCATTTGTCTGAATATTGAGTTCATGCTCAAGATTTGCAATTTTTTCAGCAACTTCCACGGCTAATGCTTCGTTGCCTTTATTCAGTGCTGCCATGGCATGCTCTTCATACTTAGCCGTTTCGCCCGTCAGCTGGGTGATCTGACGGTCACATTTCATTTTCTCTGCCATCACCTTGGTTAAATTTTGCTTGGCTTTAGCAATTTGATCCTTGGCTTCGTGAATTTCTTGCTCGAATATGCGAATGCCATTCGCATCAACAATGGCTTCACCTGCTTCACGTGCACCGCCTTTGACGGCAGTAATAATTTTTCCAAATATACTCATGTCTTTGTTCTCCGAATACGATATGTTTAAACCAATAAGGGGGGCTAAACTAAAAACTCGTCCAGCGCATCAATCGCGTCTAATGAGTTATCACTTAAATAGGCAAGCTCTAAAGCAATGTCTTCAACCGAGGATTGCAATGAAAGTGCTCCAAAAATCGCATATCGATCATTAATTTTTGCAAATGATGACAGCGGCATAGGTACATTGACTTCCAGCATCGTCTGCATCATCTCACTGCGTTTTTCTGGATTAACCTCACTCTCTGATGCGATATAACAAATACACAATAACTGCGTATCTGTGATGGTTATATATAAGGGTATTTCTTCTCTTCCTTCGACTAACACTTCAGCAACCGGCGTCTCACCGCCGAGCACTCTTGATGAAAGAGAAATACCATGCGCACCTTCTAGATCAAGTTTATCCAGATTTTGTAAAATAGCGCTGAGTTGTTCAGTCATTTAGTACTCCCTTGTTGTACGTTAATCGACATATTAGAGGAACGACATAATATGTCAATCCTTATTGTGACATATTATGCCTTTTTATGTTATTCGTTAATTCTATGCGCTGCTGTTTTTAGCATTCGGCTTTCCAGTTTCGATATCATATGGGCTATACCGGCGCGCTTCAATGGCCAGGCGACTAACACACCAAACGTATTAGCCAGCATATCGTAATAATCAAACGTACGATAACCGCTTAATCCTTGCAGTATTTCTATGATGACGCCCATGCTGATTAATAGCAAAGCCGTCAATGTTTGAGCCTTTTCCTTAACAATTTGCAAAAACCAGAACATAAGAAAGAAATAACTCAGACTATGAACAATTTTATCAGCAAAAGTTAGAGAAGATAAATCGGGCGGACTTGGGTATAAAGATACTGTGAAAACAATGGCGACCCAAAGTAAACCGAGGGCAAGCCAGGTTTTAATGTATTGGAGATTTTTGAGATAAGTCATAATTTGCTGGTGATTGTTCACTAACAGCCCAACGTATTTTTTGTGCTGTATATTCACCGATACCATCGATATTGACAATTCTGTCTAGATTGGCAAATACAGCCTCCACACTACCAAAACTTTCCAATAGGCGTTTAGCCCGTAATGGACCAACACCGGGCAAGCCCTGTAAAATGTAGAGCTGTATCCGTCGCTTACCGCGAGGGCGCATCGGTTTACGAAACAAGACACCCGTTGAATGATGATGGTCTTGCCATGCAGTATAGCGCATGAGTTGCACCGTCTCATAACAATTCTTGGAACGCAAAACAGGGATGCCAAAAGATAGACTTAAAGTAATTAACGCCCCTTGCAACGCTTCGCGCTTAACACCGATTTGCGCAAAATCTTGCGCCACTCCTTCAAGAATTATGATGCCACGTGTAGATGATTGCACCAGTTTGCACGCTTGACTAAACAAGCGGCCATCTTTGATAGAAGCAGCAAAATCAATGAAAGTTTTGCGCTCAAACAGCAAATGATCATTTACCTTATAGTCAGCCAATGCAAGATGCTCGATACTTAGAGAAATGTCGTCAAATGATTGCAGCGCTTGCAACATACCACTACGCCCTTCTCTGTTATCCATAATAATTTTTATTGTTTTTGGCATTAATCCTTTTCTCAGTCCACTCACAAAAATATCGCCATTCCGATGAGTTTAATTGGATTTAATCGAGGTCTAATCCGCCCATAATACCGACAACTCAAATTCAATCGCGTCAAAAGGTGCGACTCGAATACACTCGTTATTTTCATGTGCACTTAGCAATAGCCATTTGCCATTTTGGTTCTCATACACTTCTAAAATACGAATATCAGGATCTATTAGCCAAATATGGCCAACACCCGCATTCGCATAACGAGGCAACTTCACCACCCTGTCCATACGCGCCGTGCTGGGTGATAGAACTTCGCAAATCCAATCGGGTGCAAGCTCAAACCATGCAATATCCGGCAATGCAGGCATGCGCTCACGTTTCCATCCTGCTAAATCAGGCACAAAAACATCGGCTGCTAAGTGCAACTCAGGCTCATCGAGTATCCACCAGCCACCCGGCCCTCCTCGACCTTTGTCAAATGGACTCAGCAGCTCGTCACCCAAAGAAGAACTCGCCCGTGCATGCCGCGGTGCAGGCCGTGGATGGGTTATTAACCGGCCACTAATAATTTCAGCAACAAGATTGCCAGGAACCTGTAAAAGATCTTCGTAGCTTGCACTACGTGGCGCGGGATCTGTCATGTTAATCCTCATTTGCGGTAATACACAATCGACCAAGGTAGATGGTTTAGACTATATAATTCTGCATAAGAAGTCATTAGCAAAAAAATCGCATACCCTTAAGATATTTCGGACAAGCTCCTAGGAGCTTGTCCGAGAACAGCGATCGTCGCGAGGGCAAACCATTTTGAGTCAGGTTTTTCGACTAAATGAGGCGAATATTGAGCATATTTAACGAATTTAATCGGAAAATCTGGCCAAAATGGTTTGGCCGCAGTAGGTCAGTCTGTTCTCGGACAGGCTCCTAGGTCTCGCGTAAATACCACTCAACCGTCTTCCGAATCCCTTGCTCAAAGGTCACACTGGGTTGCCATTGAAGCTCCTTATCAATCTTCGAATTATCAATCGCATAACGCCAGTCATGGCCTGGTCTGTCCGTTACAAAGCGTATCAATTCAGCATAGCTTCCTTCTGTTCTCAGTTTGATTTTATCTAGAATGGCACAGATTTCTTTCACAATATCGATATTCGCCCATTCATTGCAACCCCCGATATTATATGTTTCGCCTAAGCGACCATGGCGAATCACCGCATCTATGCCGGTGCAGTGATCTTCTACATAAAGCCAATCGCGTATGTTGCTGCCATCACCGTAGACGGGGATGGCTTGTCCATTCAGGCAAGACCGAATAATCGTTGGTATAAACTTTTCATTGTGTTGATATGGCCCATAGTTATTCGAGCAATTGCTAGTCGTTACCGGCAAACCATAGGTATGGAAATAAGCACGGACAAGATGGTCTGATCCGGCTTTACTCGCGGAATAAGGGGAATTTGGCCTATACGGTGTGGATTCTGTGAATGCAGGATCGTCTTTTTCCAGCGTTCCATAGACTTCATCCGTTGATATGTGATGGAAACGACATTGCATGTTGTTTAGTTTTTTTTCTTCCAACCAATATTGTCTGGCGGCTTCCAGCAAAGTAAAGGTGCCCATGACATTGGACTGGATAAATACTTCAGGGCCTGAAATTGACCGATCAACATGGCTTTCTGCGGCAAAATGGATAATGGTGTCAATCGCATTTTCTCTAAGCAGTTTATCAACTAATTTTCGGTCACAGATATCGCCTTTGATTAAGCGATGTCGTTGTTCATCGGCTAATTGTTTTAGGTTGTCTTCACTACCCGCATAAGACAATGAATCGAGATTGATGATATTAACATCTGAATAGGTACTTAAGAGGTGATGGACATGGTTACAACCTATAAATCCGGCACCACCGGTTAATAATATGTTTTTTGACTGATAGCTCACTGCTTACATAACTCCTGTACGACTTGTTTTAGTTCTTCTTTCCAACTCACCTGTTTAATCGCGTAATCTCGTTTTATTTTTGTGCAATCCATTGCGGTATACGCAGGACGCTTTGCCGGAGTTGGGTATTTTTCGGTGGTAATAGGATTAACGTTATTGATTTTTAATGATTCATATTGACGCGTTTCTTCAATAATGGCTTGAGCAAATTCATACCAGTTGGTTGGCGGCGCACAGCTATAATGGTAGGTTCCCCAGGGACCAGCGTTTTTTATACAAGCGCGTGATATTTTGATAAGCGCGTGACTCAATGCACGTGTTGCGGTAGGACAGCCCACTTGGTCTGAAACAACATTCAGATCTTCACGCTCTCTCGCCAGGCGCTGCATGGTTTTCACAAAGTTTTGCCCATAAAAACCAAAGACCCAGCTAATTCGGATAATCAAATGTGGTTCAAGTACTTTTCTTACCGCTTGCTCGCCTTCCCATTTGCTTTGGCCGTAAACACCTATTGGGAATACCTCATCTGCTTCAATGTATGGACTTGTATTTTCACCATTGAACACATAATCGGTAGAGATGTGTATCAACGGTATCTGCACTTTTTGACAAGCTATTGCACAATTTTTTGCTCCGTCTCGGTTTACCGTATAGGCAATTTCTGATTCCTGTTCTGCTTTATCGACGGCGGTATAGGCAGCTGCGTTGATCACGATATCCGGTGAATGATGCTTCACGGCATCGAGCACTTGTGCCTCAGCCGTAATATCAATTTCGGGTAAGTCACAACTAATGACTTCAAGACCTGAGGCAATCGCAATTCGTTGAAAATCTGACCCGAGCTGCCCGGTTCCGCCAAAAATCACTATTTTCATGCTTCACCTTGGTAAATGGGTAAATCTTTGTCGGCCACATCTTTAAGCAAAGGGTTCACTCGATCTTTGTCTGAAATGGTAAAGTCCATTGCTGGCCAATCGATACCAATATCAGGATCATCCCAGGCCAAACCTTTCTCAGACTCTGGATGGTAATAATCGGTGCATTTATAAACAAAATCAACCACATCGGAAAGCACGCAGAAACCATGTGCAAAACCAGGCGGCACATACATCTGGTGATGGTTTTGCTCATTTAAAATATGTGAGTAGGACCGACCAAACGTGGGTGAACCCTGGCGAATATCGACGGCAACATCTAATACTTCTCCTCGTGTGACTCTCACCAATTTTCCTTGCGGATGCTCGAGTTGATAATGCAAACCACGCAACACACCTTTTGATGATCGTGAATGATTGTCTTGCACAAAAGGTTGTTTTATTCCGACTTCGGAATAACGTTCACAGTGATAGGTCTCGGTGAAAAAACCACGAGAATCTCCAAATACCTGGGGTTCGATGACGATGAGACCAGGTAATGGGGTATTGATAATATTCACCTATAACTCCTGGGTTAACATATTTAATAAATATTGCCCGTAACCATTTTTGGCTAAGGGCTGCGCTAATTTTTCCAATTGCTCCGCCGTGATATAGCCCATCCGATACGCAATTTCTTCGGGACAGGATATCTTTAAGCCCTGCCGTTCTTCGACGACTTGAATATAATTCGCGGCGGCGAGCAAAGAATCATGGGTTCCAGTATCTAACCAAGCGGTACCTCGACCCAGTTTTTCGACATTGAGCTGGTTTTTTTCAAGATAAGCTTTGTTCACATCGGTAATTTCTAATTCACCACGCGCTGAAGGCTTGATATTTTTTGCAATATCGACCACCTGGTTATCGTAAAAATAAAGGCCGGTAACCGCGTAATTAGATTTGGGGTTTTTAGGTTTTTCTTCGAGATCAATCGCTTTGCCTTGTTGATCAAAAACCACCACCCCATAACGTTCTGGATCACGCACGTAGTAACCAAACACCGTGGCCCCTATTTCGCGGGAAGCGGCTTGTTGTAATGTTCTGGATAAACCGTGGCCATAAAAGATGTTATCGCCCAGTACCAGGCTCACCGACGATTGAGCAATGAATTGTTCACCGATGATGAAGGCTTGTGCCAAGCCTTCGGGTTCAGCTTGGACGGCGTAATTAATATTCAATCCCCACTGAGAGCCATCACCCAGCAGATTATGAAATAACGGGCCATCTTGTGGTGTAGTGATGATTAAGATATCTCGTATACCTGAAAGCATATGAGTAGCAACCGGGTAATAAATCATCGGCTTGTCGTAAACAGGCATAAGCTGCTTGCTCACGGAGAGCGTTAAGGGATGAAGACGTGTGCCGGAGCCTCCGGCGAGGATTATTCCTTTGTAGCTCAAAATTTACTCCTGTTAATTTGTGTCGAAACGCCAACACCCGCATTCGCATAACGAGGCAACTTCTCCATCCTATCCACACGTGCTGTGCGAGGCGATAGAACTTCGCAAATCCAATCGAGTGCAAGCTCAAACCAAGTGGTCTCCGGCAATGAGGGCATGCGCTCACGTTTCCAGCCTGCTAAATCGGGTACAAAAACATCATCCCCTAAATGTAACTCAGGCTCATCAAGTATCCACCAACCACCTGGGCCATCTCGACCCTTATCAAATGGGCTGAACAACTCACTTCCCAAGGATGAGCTGGCCCGTACATGACGCGGCGCGGGACGTGGATGAGTAATTAATCGGCCACCGACTATCTCAGCTATTAGGTGCTCGGGTACTTGTAGAAGATCTTCGTAGCTTGCACTGTGTTGTGCAGGATCCTTCATGTTTTACCTCATTTACCGTTTTGCACGTCTAATTGGATTGACATTATTTCATACTGAGAACAAAAAAGAATGCCTACTAATTCCCAAGGTAATCCAGAGCATTTGCACCCAAGCTATCATAGGCGCTAAACTACTGGCAGGAGCCTGTCCAAGGACAAGCTCCTGTACTTTCACAACCGGTCATTGAAATCATGCCTAAACCCAAAACCTCGCAGAGCTTGACCCCCGAAGCTTATTTGGCGGAGGAAAAAAATAACGAAATCAAGCACGAATATATAAACGGCGAAGTCTTTGCCATGGTGGGAGCGAAGGATGCCCATGTTACTGTGGCAGGCAATCTATTCGCCCTGCTACGCAACCATGTTCGAGGAGGCCCCTGCCGTGTCTACATGGCCGATATGAAAGTCAGCGTTGACTCAGCCAACGCCTATTTTTATCCAGATGTATTTGTGACCTGTGAACCTAAGGATAGTAAAAACGAATACTATAAACGCCATCCAATTGTAATTACCGAGGTACTTTCTGATTCTACATCCGCCTTTGATCGAGGCCATAAATTTGCGATGTATCGGCAGCTTTCAAGTTTGCAGGAATATGTCATCATCGACCCCAATACATTAAGCATCGACTGCTTCCGACGAGATGCAACAGATCATTGGGTATTATTTCCGTTTGGGGAAAACGAGAGCGTCGAATTCAATAGCATTAATTTCACCACACCTATCGAAGCCCTTTATGAAGATGTATCCTTCTCTCAACCTGAAGCAGAAAGCTTAGATGGTAAAGATTCCCGGCCGATAAACTGAATTCTTAGGGTTGAGGCATTTATTGAACCACCACTTGAAATCAGTCAAATCAGGCAGAAAGCTCCGCCAACCATTCTGCTCCTTTAACGATACTTACAGGGCGACGATATTCTTCCTGCCGTAACTCGCGCACCAACTGAATGGATTCAGCCTCAGGAAAAAGTTTTGCAAACTTAATCAATGACGGTGCAGGATGGTTATTATGGTTATTTGCGTGTTTGCATTCTATCAACCGCACAGGCGCATCGTTCTCGCAGAGCACAAAATCTACTTCTGCGCCTTCTTTGGTTCTCAAATAATGTAAGCTGGTCGATTTGCCCAAAATGTCTTGTTCAAAGTGAACATGTTTAAGCAACATCGCGGCGCAAGCATTTTCCCATTTAACTCCCTCATCGCCGATCACATAAGCGGTATCAAAAAAATACACTTTGGGTTCTTTTAAAATCGCTCGTGCTATATTGCGATGGAATGGCCGCACTAAAAAGATGACATACAATGCTTCGAGAATATCGAGATATCTCGCCACAGTATTCGGCGCGATTTGAAGACCTCTGGCCAAGGAAGCGATTGACAACGGCGAACCCACGCGCTTACGCAATAATTCCACCAATAGGCGCATCGCCTTGATCTCCTGGATACGGGAAAACTCCAGCACATCCTCACGCACTAAGTCTGTAAAATATTGTTGCCGCCAGCGCTCCGCTAAAACGAGGTCTTCAGCCAAGAATGGCTCAGGCAAACCTCCGCGCTCCATAAGCCGATCAAGTGCTTCTTCAGGTTTCGCATCGGTCAGCTCCACCCACTCCCGCACCGAAAAAGGATGCAGCCGTGCTAAAAAATAACGCCCGGCCAAAGACTCCCCCGATTGCCGGAACGTTTCCATGCGAGCACTGCCCGTAACCAAAGTTGCCTGTCCATCCACACGACCATCAAACACACCTTTCAGATACTCTTTCCAATGAGACATCTTGTGGATTTCATCGAAAACAAGCAAATCTGCACGCAAGCTCCAACTTTGCGTCATAAGAATACTGCGATCTTCCGCAACATCCCAATTCAGGTACTGCGGACGACGGTAATTTGCCATCAAATCCTTAGCCAATGTGGTTTTACCCACCTGCCGAGGTCCTGTCAGCAAAACCATCTTTTTGTCCAGATCAGACAAAATAGCATTTGTAAGGTAACGCTTCATACTGACTATTATTCAATATAATGACAAATAGTCAAGACTATTATTCATTTAACTGAACAATAGTCACTATCACAACAAAATATTCTTATCTCCTTAGGATTCTCAAATAATTCACAAATCGTTATTTAATTGCCCAAAAAACTTGTACCGGTAAATTCCTTGCGTATACTTAGGATATGACCGGTCTCAACAGAAATATTGCTGCAAAACTTAACAATCTTCTAAACATTTTTCCTGCGGTTCTGATGCTTGGGGTACGTCAGTGTGGAAAAACGACGTTGGCAAGGCAGCTTCGAACTCACTGGAAATATTTTGATTTAGAAAACTCAAGTGATTTTGAGTTTATTTCACAGAACATGGATTTCTTTTTCAATGAATATCCACAGGAAATCATTATTGATGAAGCTCAAGAGTACCCGGAGCTGTTTAAGCATTTACGAGGGGTGATTGATAACGATAGAACGAAAAAAAATCGCTTCATTCTAACGGGTTCCAGTTCTCCCGAACTGATAAAGCAGGCCAGTGAATCATTGGCAGGTAGGCTAGGTATTATTGAGCTGGGAACATTGAAAGTGAATGAATTGCTTCAGACTCCCTTACCTTCGTTCTATGAAATTTTTAATGAAGACTTATCTTCCTCAACGCTCACGAATTTAAAGACTTTGAAAACCAACGGTAACAAAATCGATATCATTGACTATTTTTTGCGTGGAGGTTATCCAGAACCTGTTATTTCTAGTGACGATAATTATTTTAACAATTGGATGGAAAATTATTTTCAACTCTATATTAATAGAGACATCAGAAAGCTCTTCCCAAAACTTGACACTATAAAATATAGAAGATTTATATCTACTCTTTCCGAATTATCGGGAACAATCATCAATAAAGCCCAGCTCGGTAGATCGCTAGATATCAATGAAGTTTCTGTAAGAGATTATCTCGAAATTGCCGATAAAACTTTCATTTGGCGAAGTATTCCCTCGTATGAAAAAACAAAAAGCAAATCGATTGTAAAAATGCCAAAAGGTATTTTGAGAGATTCAGGATTAAATCACTTTCTCTCTAATATCCGTAGTCGAGAAAAGCTTATCCGTTCACCTAATCTAGGTCAGAATTACGAGTCTTTTATCATTGAGGAAATTATAAAAGGAGTACAGTGTACAAACGCTACAAATTGGAGTTATTACTACTATAGAACTAAACATGGGGCAGAAGTCGATCTGATCTTAGACGGCAGCTTTGGCGTTCTTCCGATTGAAATCAAATTTGGGATATCAACACAACTGAGCCAACTCACTTCATTGAAAAAATTCCTTTCAGATAATTCGCTACCCTTTGGAATTGTTATCAACAATGCTTCAGAAGTGAGACTTTTGTCAAACAACATCATCCAAATACCTGCAGTTCTAATTTGACCCGAATAGTCATAAAATATTTTTAACACAGAGGTGAGCTTCCCCCGAAATAGTTGACACTGCGTATTCCGACGCATGATGAACACCCGCTACGATTCAAGATGAACGCTCATTCCGGGCTGAAGATGAACACTTTTGTGTTTTTTCCGGAATCGGTGTTCATCTTCCGGAAGATTTTGACACCAGTCCCTAAATACCGTCCCTAAGCATTGATTTTCTTCCGTTTTGCTATTGTTTCCTTTTTGTCTTTAAGGAAACGATAGCCATGACAGCACAGAGAACCCCAATGCGAACAATTAAAGAAGTTTTACGCCTAAGATACGAAGCAAAACTCAGCTTACGAAAAATCTCAGTGAGTTTAAAAATCGCCCTCGGCACCGTCTCCCTTCACTTAGATCGCGCAGCAAAAGCAGGCCTGTCTTGGCCAATTCCCAGCGATATCGACGAGCAGGCATTAGAGGTCATGTTATTCCCCAATTTCACACCATCGGTGCGAGCGGGATACGTTGAACCAGACTACGTGATGATGCATAACGAACTTAAACGTAAAGGCGTTACCAAACAATTACTCTGGGAAGAGTACAAACAAATCCACGGCACTAACAGCTATCAATACTCCCAATTCTGTCAGCGTTATCGGGACTGGGTTAAAACGCTTAAACGCTCTATGCGACAAGTTCACGTAGCTGGTGAGAAACTTTTTATTGACTATTGTGGCCCCACGATTCCCATCGTCAATCCAGACACTGGCGAATGCCGATCTGCACAAATTATTGTGTTTGTTTGGGGTGCCAGCACCTACACTTACGTTGAAGCCACTCAGTCACAAAAGAAAAGTGACTGGATTGAATCACATGTAAATGCATTTTCTTTTTTTGGTGGGGTTCCTGAAATATTGGTGCCTGACAATTTAAAAAGTGCCGTGACTAAAGCTTGTCGATACGAACCACAAATCAATACCAGTTATCAGCACATGGCCAGTCACTACAATACCGTGATCATTCCTGCGCGTCCTTATAAACCCAAAGATAAAGCCAAGGCGGAAAACGCCGTGTTGATTGTTGAACGTTGGATTATGGCGCGTTTACGACACATCACTTTTTTCACTTTAGCGGAATTAAATCAAACGATTCGTGTTTTATTGGATGATCTTAATCAGCGGCCATTTAAAAAATTACCCGGTACTCGCTTAAGTCAATTTGAATTATTAGATAAGCCCGCCATGCAACCATTACCAAGTATGCGCTACGAATACATTGAATTCAAACTCGCACGCGTCAATATTGACTATCATTTTATTTTTGATAAACACTTTTACTCTGTACCACATCATTTGGTTAAGCACCAAGTCGAAGTCCAGGCTAGTCGTGATGGGGTTGCCGTGTTTTTTAAAGGAAAGCAGGTAGCACGCCATGCGAGAAGCTATAGAGAAGGCAGTTTCAGCACAATGGCCAGTCACATGCCACAAGCCCACCGCAAGCACAAAGAGTGGACGCCGGGGCGTTTATTGAATTGGGCAAAAGAAAAAGATTCACTGAATAACCACGATAATATTCGTGGTTCAAAATATTACCACTAAAACAAAAGGAGAAATAAAATGTTACAACAACAAAGCTTAACGCAACTACGCACATTAAAACTCATCGGTATGGCCGAGGCGTTAGATTTACAATGGCAGAAACCACAAACGTATGATGAACTCAGCTTTGATGAGCGTATTGGCTTGATGATTAGTCAAGAAGTCACATCGAGAGAAAATAAACGGCTTCAACGATTGCTAAAGAATGCACGCTTTAAAATGTTTGCACGTATGGAAGATATTGATTACACGCACCCCAGAGGCTTGCTAAAAAGTCAGGTAGCAACCTTACAAACAGGTGATTGGATAACAAAACATCGTAACCTGATTATCACCGGCCCTACGGGCTGTGGTAAAACTTTTTTAGCTTGTGCTATTGGTCATCATGCCTGTCACCGTGGTGTCAGCGTGCGTTATTTTAGAGCCACTCGATTATTTGAAATGCTGACAATCTCGCATGGCGATGGGAGCTATCTCAAGCTGATTAATCAAATATCAACAGCAGATGTGTTGATCATTGATGACTGGGGACCTGAGCAACTCACCCAGAGCCAGCGTAACGATTTATTGGAAATAATGGATGATCGTCACGGCAGCAAATCAACGATTGTGACCAGTCAATTACCCACGGGAAAATGGCATACCGCGATTGGTGATGCCACATTGGCAGATGCCATACTTGACCGCCTTTTGCACAATGCACACAGGCTCAAACTCAAAGGAGAATCGATGCGAAAGATAAAAGCCGGATTGACTCAAGATGAACACTTAGGGTAAAAAGAACACTAGCCAATGCTTAAGCCGGTAAGCTGTTCATCTTGCGTCGGAATGGGTGTTCATCTTCAGCGGAATACGCAAAGGGTACGGTTTACAAACATAAGTTCGTCCAATTAGGAATTCAATTCCAATATGGACGATAAACAGGGGCAAGTCAAATTAGGAAAACACCTGTATCGCATGAAACAGAAAGCATTGTTCACACCGATGAACCAATGTCGGCCGGAATAAGCGTAGCGTTTCGCGCTTTGCTTTTTATTCAACATCCATTGATAACACATCTGATTCAATATTCTGTCCCCAATTCTCTTCATACCAACCCTTTTTAACAAAACGTTGAAATGAGCTGTGAGGCCAGTCTTTAACAGAGGGCACAAATCCATGTTTAACAGGATTATAGTGGATATAATCTATATGTCTCTGGTAATCATTATCATCACGAATGCAATGCTCCCAAAACCGTGGTTGCCACACCTGTTTC
Organism: Gammaproteobacteria bacterium; assembly: GCA_027021445.1. Lineage (GTDB taxonomy): Bacteria > Pseudomonadota > Gammaproteobacteria > S012-40 > S012-40 > JALUUH01. The sequence continues at coordinate 1,453 of JALUUH010000097.1, read as the reverse complement.
ACACCGTGAAGGTTTATTGGTACATCCATTTTCCGAGAAAAATGTGTTTTGATGATCATTTGCCAACGTTTTGAATAATAGACATCATTAGTCATCGACCAAATACAATGCACATGATCGGGTAAAATGACAATAGCGCCCAAATCGAAAGGTTTTCGATCCATGGCGTAACGAAATGCACTTCTGAGCAAATCGACATTATTTTCATCGGCGAACAATGGTCGGCGTTTATACGTCACAATGGTAAAGAAATAGGTTCCATTGGGTATATATAGTCGATAGTCGTTGGTATTTTGCCATTTTAATTATTATCAACAGATTAGCTGGAAACGCAAGCTGCACATGAAAAACGCTCCTGCGTAGGCATGAATAAGCGTAGCGTTTCAGGCGTTGTCGGTAACTTCGAAAACTCCAATGCTCGAAACACAAACACCGTTTATTCGAGCCTACGCGGCTAATCTAGGCCTGATTGGTATGCAGCCCCTATCAGCACAGTAGCGGCGTGGTTTTATATTTGGATCAAGACCTGTGTTAATTTCGTGAAGAATTAACATAAGTCTTAATCTATTCGCAAAACCGACATAGACTTTTATAAAAACAACGCGTTAAAATATCAGCAATCAAGACTAAACAACGGGTTGTTATGAGAGCCGCCGAACGAAAACTACTCGACCGCTGATTTTAAGAGGTGCAAGGCAGGTCGGAAAAACTTGGCTAATCCGAGATTTGACGGAACGTCATGGGCTGGATCTTGTGGAACTCAACTTTGAGCGTGATCCTTTTTAGGGTTTCTAGAGGCCAGCGGCAACATTCCGCTCTACGAACACCTCATTAATATCCACCCGAAAAAACCGCCCTCCTTGTCACTCCACGAAAAATGCCTACAATATTACGCTGAATACTGTCTCGTCGGTGGTATGCCCGCAGTCGTTGCGGAATGGCTCGCTTCTAGAAACCTGGACGAATGCCTAAAGTTGCAACAAGATCTCCTCGCTACCTACCAGGATGATTTCAGCAAGTACGCGAAGAGGACAGACGCAGTTATTCTGGTAAAAATTATCGACTCGGTGGCCTGGCAACTTGGAAATAAGTTTGTCGTTGCCAGAGTGGGAGAAGGTATCAAGGCTGCTGAAATAAAACGAGCACTCTCTTTACTCGCAAGCGCCCGAATTTTAAATTTTGTCAAACATACCAGCGGAAACGGCATCCCAATGGGTGCGGAGTCCAACGATAAATTTTTTAAGATCCTGGTGCTGGATATAGGTTTAGTCTCCGCATTGTTGCGTCTCTCCCGTCTCAATATAAGTGATGCTAAAACCCAGTTCTTTAAACACCGATTTTCACAGACCCTTTAACCGCAACAATAGCGCCTGACTAAATATCACCCAAACAAAGAAAGCGACCGTTTTTATCAATAAATCAGCGGGTTACCGAGGACATCTAAGGCCTGATG
>JALUUH010000096.1 GCA_027021445.1 Gammaproteobacteria bacterium | reverse complement strand
ACCAAAAAGTGCAGCAATTGTTTTCATGCCGACGATGCGGCCGGCTTCGATATCACGTTCCGCATCGCCGACGTAGATACAGTGCTCGGGTTTTATCCCGATTTGTTCGCACGCAAGCCACATAGGCTCTGGGTAAGGCTTGCTCTTTGCCGCAGTATCTCCACTGACTATGCAAGCGGCGCGGTGGTTTAAGTTTAATGCCCGCATTAGGGGGGCAGTTAACCAGCTGGGTTTATTGGTAATGACGCCCCAAACCAGTTTTTTTTCTTCGATTTGCTTAAGCAGAGCGTGGATTCCCGGAAACAAGGTCGTTTTACATGCAATTTTGCTCAAGTATTCGCTTAAAAACTTTTCACGCAGTCGCTGATAGTCCGCATGTTCAGGTCCAATACCAAATGCTAGTTTGATCATCGCTATTCCACCGTGCGAAACTTCGGGTCGAATTTTTTCAAAGCTTAGGCGAGGTTTATTTTCATGATCCAAGGTTCTGTTTAATGCATCGGCAAGATCTGGCGCGGTGTCAGCAAGTGTTCCATCAAGATCAAATAAGATGGCTTTAATGCTACTCATTATTATTCAATAAATTGGGATTAAAGTGATTTTTCAGCATAACAAAGATAATTCACCGTAATGTCTTTATTCAATGAGTAGTGTTTGCTGACAGGATTGTATGCCATACCTGAGATATCGACTAAATCAACTTCAGCAGATCGCATCCAGCGTGCGAGTTCAGAGGGCTTAATCATTTTTTTATAATCATGGGTGCCTTTGGGCAACATTTGCAACATATATTCAGCACCGAGTATGGCATATAAATAGGATTTCGGATTTCGATTAATGGTAGAAAAAAATAATTTTCCACCGGGTTTAACCAGTTTAGAGCATGCGCGAATGACGGAGCCAGGATCTGGTACATGTTCGAGCATTTCCATACAGCTTACTACTTCAAATTGTCCGGCATGTTGCTCGGCAAAATTTTCAGCCGTTGTTTGTTGATAGTTTATGTCGAGTTTGCTTTCATGCAAATGTAATTTGGCGACTTGAATAGGGCGTTCGCCCATATCAATACCGGTTACCTTGGCACCGAGTTTACTCATTCCTTCTGATAATAATCCACCACCACAGCCGACATCAATAACGTTCTTGTTATTGAGTGGGGAATGTTTATTAATGTAATCCAGTCGTAATGGATTTATGTCGTGTAGTGGTTTAAATTCACTTTCCGGATCCCACCATCGAAACGCAATTTCATTAAATTTACTGATTTCTTTGTCATCAACATTTGCGCTTTGTGGCATGCTATATTCTGTTGCTTGAGGGCTTACTTGATTCATGGTTTTCCATTAGGTTTTAGTCTTAGGTATCGTTGAAGCAATTTTTTCTGCCCATTCTGCGGCTTTTGTACGCACAGGCGCTTCGTCGAGTGTGGTCAATTGCTTGTTTTTGAGTAATTGCCGACCTTCAACCCAAACATCTGATACATTATGGCGGTTAGCAGAATACACAATCGTAGATATTGGATTGTACACCGGTTGGGTTTCTATTTCGTTCAAGTCGATAGCAATTACATCTGCCATTTTACCCGGCACGAGAGAGCCAATTTTATGGTCTAGGCCAAGTGCTTTTGCTCCATTGAGTGTTGCCATTTGCAAGACACTATGAGCAGGAACAGCGGCGGCATTTTTGGCAATCATTTTACCTAATAATGCGGCGCTACGCATTTCTCCCATCATATCCAAATCATTATTACTAGCTGCGCCATCGGTACCTAAAGCGATATTGACCTTAGCATGACGTAATTTTTCGACTTCGCAGCATCCGCTGGCGAGTTTCATATTTGATTCTGGACAATGCACAATGTTTACCCCTGTTTGACGACAGAGTTCGATTTCCTCATCCGTTAATTGAGTCATGTGTACGGCTTGAAGCCGCGGGCTGAGTAATCCGAGGTCATGCAGTCTGGCAAGTGGCCGTTTATTATATTGCTTG
>JALUUH010000095.1 GCA_027021445.1 Gammaproteobacteria bacterium | reverse complement strand
GGTGTTTGTTTTGTGCTATTTAAGCACAAAACAAACACCGCGGAAGCAGGTCGGTTGGACGCCATTGTTATACCATTTATTGAGTTACTCAATTCCTGACAAGCAACGGGATATAGCCTCTCTAATATCGTCTGCCTCAGTCTCACCTTGGCCCTCTGCCGTACAGGAATAGACATTCTCGTAAGTTCTTGCATTAATGAAACTAATTGTAACTTCTAACGTATATCCACCCAATCCACCAGCAACATCTCTTTTTCCACTTTGACCAAATTTAACTATCAGTGTTCTATCGGTTATTTCTGGTCTAATTTCATTTATGCTTGTATATCCTTTCTTTAATAGAATTCCTTCGATTACTGAACCGGGATTTATAGATTTAGTTGTTGCGCCTCCATAAACACCATACTGATTACCAAACACCACTCCCGCTCCCGAACTTAGGCTACCTGTATTTGATATTGCTACATATTTATACTGCTTAATATCATCATACATTGTGATTGTAGGTTCTTTCAGAATCGCGCAGCCGTTAAGTGAAAGAAGCGACAATATAACAACAAGTATAATTAATCCTTTCATAATCCTTCCTGGTAATAATTTTACAAGGTATAACGTCGCAAATCACCGGCAGTTTAAAGCGTTGTTTGTTTTGCGTAAAATGGCGCGCAGCGACACGCAAAACAAACAACGCTTTAAACTGTCCGCGTGTATTTGCCTTGTTAGGCTTTTACGGGTAAAAGAAACCACTCAAAACATTCAAGCTCCATTCTGAATTTAGTGTAAGCATATTATGCCCCATGCCTTCTGCTTTTACATGAACGGTTTGAGCAGGGAGACTGGGGATATGATGTTTTTTCTGAAACTCATACCCAAACAAGCTGCACTCACTACTGATTAGCATTATATCTCCACTATATTTAGACATGCCTTCTGTTAAATCGTAAGTGAATGAGGATGGGTCATCCATAACCGGCTTTAGCATGTTATTGAATGCCTCATAACCTCCACGCTTAAATATATTTGGCGGCATGGACTCACCTTCACATTGATATGGAGCACCCGGTTTATTTCGGTTTAATATTTTTGTCATGACATAATCGAAACCTTCGTGACCATCATTTTTACTTACCAAGGGATAAACAGTGATATATCCGATGAGCGCCAACATATCGGAAATTGACTGTGATTCTTTCATGTCAGCTACAAATGCTTTAGCAGACTCAGGATTGAGCATTCCTGGCTCAACAATTACCGCCTGTGACACTTTTTCGGGATGGGTAGATAGATAACCAGCGACAAGCATTCCTCCCCAAGAGTGACCTATGAGCTTTACTTTCTCTTCACCGGAAAAGTGCTGAACAATAGAATGCAAATCATCTAAATTATTTTCTAGTGTGAGATTTTCTTTATCTACCCTCGGTGATAATCCATTTCCTCGTTGGTCATAAAATATTACGCGATAATCTTGAGCAAGACTTTTCAAGGACTTTAGATACTCGTAGTCCCCGCCAGGCCCACCATGAACAACGATAATTGGTGTGGATTCTGGGCTTCCAAATACTTCAGTATGGAATTTATAGCCATCTATTTCTGTATAGGGCAACGATTCATCAAATTGAATTGTTTTTGGTATCTGAACGCATGATGCCATCCCCATGACAAGCGGCACGATAAACAGCGTTTTTTTATTTATTTTCAAAACAATGGAACTCCCAATGACAATTTTTTAAAGCCTAACGCCGCGATAACCGGGCTACCGTAGCCGTGTTTGACTTGTGCAATAATGAACGAAGTGAATGCACAAGGCAAACACTGCGGAGGTAGCTCCGTGTTAATTGCATTGTTATACACACCACCACTTCCCTCGAACAAAACGCGCCACTCAAACTCTGCACTGGTTTTAACTTTGGGGGTTTCTCAAGTGCTCGATGATGCCTCGGGTTACTCATTGGAGCCTTGCTATTTTCTTGTTGCTTCGATGCAGCGATGAAC
>JALUUH010000094.1 GCA_027021445.1 Gammaproteobacteria bacterium | reverse complement strand
TGTTAATGGTCATCATCATCCTGGTTGTGGTTCGGCCAGGTTAGCCACCACCATTCCGAAGGAGCACCGGCATTCCGTAGGTTGGGGTGAGCTTGCGAACCCCAACAACACGCCCACGTTGGGATTCGCAAGTCCGCCACCAATCTACGATTAACAAATTTCCATATTTTATATCATATATGGAATATCTAAATTTTGGCTGGCATTACTCTCTGGTTACCAACTTATAGCCTTTCGGAATTTCAAAAACGCTGTCATGCACCGGCTGAATGGCAACACTGTTAATTTCATAAACATAGTGAAATATCGGCTCATCGGGATTAGGTGCAAACATACTTTGCATTTTTTTACTGGCAAATTCTTTGGCGGCTCCCAATGGATTAGCCCAATCAAAACCCTTATTTTCAGTCTTTGCCTGTGTTTCCAGGCAGGCTTTTCTATCAAGATACCAATCAACTTTAATGGATATCGGATAGCCTTCAGCGGTTGCTAACTTCTGGCTAACCGAGTTATTCCATTGTTTATTTTGTTTTGATGTGTCACCGGAAAAAGCGGACAAAGCATCAAACAGCTTGTCTGGAAGCAACAAGGACAATGGGTTGGCATCTTTCTCTACACCTTTTCGATATGCGCGCGTTGCCTCTTCATTTATCGCCCATACTTCCTCAATGGCTGCTGTCGGTGTGGTATTCCAAAATACGATATTCAAAGTATTTTTATCTTTTCCACCTTTCTCATCTTTATATTCAACCAACCAGGTTGCGCGATATTCTTTTGTTTCATAACCGGAAATAACGCGGGTTTGTCCTGTTTCAGTGACTGTGAATTTGTTTTCACTGGGACTGAGGCGACATCCTGTATCTTCAGCCGGATCATACTGAAACTGCTCTTCCTCTTCTTCTGTATTATTCTGATTTACATTAAATTTCGCCAGTAAATTTCCACCGCAGCCACTCAATGGGCATTCAACATATTTTTTGTCTGACAACATCCAGAGAAGATTTTTATCTATCCGAAAAATGGATGTATTGTCGCCCCCCAAAAATTTATTGACGATCCAGGAGTCATATTTATATTTATCGGAAATACTTCTTTTATCATTGCGAGTATAGACAAGTTGTTGAAATGTGGCATCAGGTAATATTGCACCGCTGATAACACCACTGGCCTTCAGTACGACAGTTGGATTTTTAGGCGTGGTATCAATTCTTTCCGGCTGAGCAGCACACCCGGCCAGTAACATTATCGTGGTTAATCCTATTATTTTCATGTAACTTGACTCCTTAGTTTTCGGGGAGAGAGGGATTCTACTCAAACAAGCCAGCTTACCAATCCATCAATTTCATTGAAAAATGGCGAGTATACTGCATTTCCGGTGATATGGAACGTGCATGTAATAACTTCCGGTTTTGCATCCCGGCTTCAGCCCGTCTTCGCCCGTTCTTCAATCACAAAAGCTCGAAATAGAACGACTATTCCTGCACTTTTGTTCAATCAGAACGAACGAAGACGCACTAAATCCGGGCGCTAAACCGAGAAGTTATTACATGCACGTTCCTATACTCGTAATGGTTGAAACCCGGACGTTCATAACATCCCCCCTCTTCGCTCCATGACCACTTTAAAAGTTTTCACAATAGAATTTTATTATTCTGTCATTTCGACTCGTCTAAAAGCGCTTAAAATACGCTGCTTTTAAAAAATCACCGGTATTTAACGCAGAGATCGCAGAGGCGCAAAGGACGCAGGGAAAACACAAACTCTCTGTGCTTTCCACGCCTTTGCGTTAGATTTTATGACTCAATGATTCGTGGCCCGAAAACGGCCTGTTCCGCTGAATGTAAACCAATGATTTTATTCGTTTGGATATTTTTACCGCTAAGGAATGGAACACAATAACTTATATAAGTGGCGCTCTGATTTAGTTCGTATTCGTTCGTTCTGATTGAACAAAAGTGCAGGAATAGTCGTTCTATTCCGAGCTTTTGTGATTGAAGAACGGGCGA
>JALUUH010000093.1 GCA_027021445.1 Gammaproteobacteria bacterium | reverse complement strand
CGCCATATTGGGGGATTCCCCCCTGTTTGAATTGGTCACCGATTTTTTAATTCATATTCTCCTTGTTCAAAATGCAAAAATTACAAATCCATTTTTTCATCTGTCGCATCATCCTTTTTTTAGTGATGATGTTCCTGGAGTTGTCGCGGTTTATCTTCACCCTGTTCCGATGGTGCGTGATGATGTTCCTCGTCATGCCCCTGGTGATTGTGTCCACTGCAGCAACCCGTACCGTGCCCGCCGCCGCGACGCATTAGATAAAAGAGTAAACCGAAAACAACAATTATAACAAGTGTTCCTGACATTGTTCTCTCCTCCTGAAATTGATGCTAAAATTATGTCCGATCAAAGTCACAAACAGGAAGTTTGTGTTGCGGTTTCGGACAAGCAGCAATTATATAAGACAAAACTTATGCCAGAAATTGTAATCCTTTTAACTGCTTAAAATTACTGTAAGTTATGACTCCTGGCTGTAATTCATATTTTCAAAGCAACTACCTGTTTGTAGAATATTCTACAACAATATTCTACAATAAAAAAGCAGCTCGAGGCAAAATTTTGAGCTGCTTTTATGGTTTTAATCATAATTTACTCTATCAGGGTTTCAAAATTTTGTTGATTGTGTTGTGTTGCTTCAAATATCCATATCCCCGGATTCAGCAGCGAATCCCGTTTGTCGTAATATTTATTCCAGAACTGTTCGAGCGAAAATAACCCGATCGCCCGGTACATTTGTGCTGGGCGGCAAATGCCAGGGGATATTTATCCCCGTAGGCCCTGCCAGAGCGATCGGGACTCAAGTCCTTCGCCATTTTCCGCACCGGAGGCATCCCCGGTGCGATCGAGTATCTTCGGTCAAAGTTCGTTTACATGCAAGGATTCCTGCGGAATGACATGAGCGGGAAGTCGGCGTGGGGATTAAAATTCTTCGCTATTTCGCGCCCGGCAAGGATGTCCCGGGCGATCGGATTTGAGATCATGTTTGGAAAGTGCCAGGCATCGGATGATGACAGATTTAAAAAGAAAAATTAATGCGAAGATTATAAAGTCTTCTTGCAAAATTGTTTCTTATCATTTGAACATGGCCATCCTGCAGGATAAAGAATTTATAGGAAAGCAAGTTTCGAAAATCAAATATATTAAAAATCTCAAGCGCAATCCTCAAATCATATCTTTCAAAGACTTTGGCGTCATAACTAAAACCTGCATCAATTCTCCGGTAATACGGCATTCGCAAACCTAAACGCTTGGATTCCACAGGAAAATACAGTCCGGTTTCGATATTTTTTTCCGCTCTGTAGGCCGTAAATGGATACCCACTGCCAAAAAGGACTCGCGTATGAACTCGCATGTTCGGCAGATTTGGCATATCATCTTGAAGAACAATTGATAGTGTATGCCTCTGATCTGTTGGACCAGGAAATATTTCGTCTCCCAGTTCTTTAATTCTTTGTCTGGAGACCATATAATTATAACCAAGCCAGGTATTTAATCTCTTGTTGAATTTTCTGTATAAATACAAACTCAGGCCGTAGGTTCTGCCGGTTCCGTGGTATTCCGGCTGATATTTCAGGAAAATATCCTCATAATCAAAGGGAATTAATCGTGTTAAATCAATATAATAGGCTTCGGCCCGTATTTCTGTTTGGTTTCTGTTTCGGTGATAAAAAGAAATCACAGTCTGATTGGCCCGTTGAGATTTGACGTTGGTTAATAAATTATGGTTACTGTCACGGAATTCCCGATATTGCGGGGGTTGTGAAAATTGTCCCCAGGCAACAGCAAGCCACGTTTTGGGGGAATTCGTATATTTTAAACATAATCGGGGTCCTATTGACCACTCGGTGTTATAAGTAAAATAATGAGCACGAATTCCATAGTTTACGGAAAACCGGGCTGAAGGTCGCCAGGTATCTTCTCCGTACATAACATAAGAATTATTTAAAAGCCTGGCAGAGTCAATAAACGAAGAATTTGACTGGCTTGATTCAATGGTGTCCGTATGCGATTCATAAGAAATATTAAGAGCCTCCTCAAGATGATCATTGAATGAACGTCCAT
>JALUUH010000092.1 GCA_027021445.1 Gammaproteobacteria bacterium | reverse complement strand
ATAGTGATCGAATACACTCAACGTTGGGTTATCAAACGCCAATGGTATATGAGAAACAATATTGTCTAAGAGAAGCTTCTTAAAAAAGTGTCTGTTTTTACTTGACCACTACAATTTCTTCATTTGCATATTGTTGATGCTCTGGCTTTATAGAGCTATAGAGATGACTTCTTCCTCCGCTCCTATAGAGAGCAATTGCAGATTGTTTTAGTAACTCCTTTTCGTCTTTAGAGAATTTTTCATATAGCAATTTTGCATTTATAGCATTTTTCAGTGCCATCAAATTTTTTGCGCCCTTAAAAAGTCCAAACATGTTTAATATTCTCTTTTTGTTGCCCTAACACCAGCATTAAACGCCGCTACGGTATGTCCGAGTTGAATGCTTTTGTTAGATGTGTTTATCTACCGAACATGAATAGTTTGCTCCAGCGTTTCAGCCACCCACTGGTTGATACTTTTTTCTTCTGCTGTTGCCATGGCTGCTATTTCACTATGCAACTTAGGCGGAATTCTCAAATTGAATTTCCCTGAATATTCCTTTCTAGGGCTAATACCCTTTTCGTCACATACCTCCAGAAACGCCTTCAATGACTTCTTGAATTCCCGACGTAGCTCAGTTGGATTTTTGCCGTAAAAATCAGCGCCCCCATTTAACCCAAGGATTTCTCCTCTGAACATGTCTATTTCTGGATCATATTCAATTTTCGCCTTATAGGCCTCTACTTCCATAATATTCATGGCGTTACCTCATTTGATTCTAGCCATTTTCGAATGCTGGCAACGGCCCCCTTATCTGTAGATGGCGATGGGTGAGGTCGATGGAATATCCTAACCTCATCAAATAGAACTACTGCGACTCGGGAACCAGCCCTTTCTGAAACATCAGCACCTAAAGCTGTAAACAAGGCCTCAATATCCGCCCAGTGTATATTCCCACTGGTAGGTCGCTTGAATATTAGCTCAAGAACTTTCTGGTGTTTTTTCTTCATCTGTCAATAGTACTACTTATCGGTACTATGTCAAATTTCTTGAGCATCTAACGTCATGCTCAGCGGCGATTTGAAGCATGGTTTGGTTTGCGTAAAATTGAGCGCAGCGAACACGCAAACCAAACCACGCTTTAAATTGTCCGCTGAAGCTATTTGTTAGAGCTTTTTTCACTACCACTTGAAAGATCATATTTCTCTTGTGACTGAAGCACCTGCTCGATATTTTGTTCAGACCAAATGCGAATATCTTCCAGCACTTTAACCAGCGTAGCGCCAAGAGAAGTGAGCGAATATTCTACTTTGGGCGGAACAGATGGGTATATTTTCCGATTTACCAGACCATCGCGCTCCAACCCTCTCAATGTTTGAGTAAGCATTTTTTGGGAAATCCCGCCTATTTCTCTCCGCAGCTCTCCAAACCGTTTTGTGCCATGCATTAATGAGCCAATGACCAGAACCGTCCATTTATCCGCTATGCGGTCGAGCACAAGTCTGGTAGGGCAATTTTCGTTGTATACATCCCATTTGGCCAATGAACCACACCCCTTCAATAGTTCCCTTTTAGTAACTATGGCACTTTTCGGTGCCTTCTTGCAAATGGTTGCTAACCATGAGTATTATCTTCACGGCTTCAATAACTCAACTATAGCGAGGTGAAAAGTTGCGTAATCAATATCCCATTCACTTATTTCTGTTTTTTATTATCTCTCTGGTAATTGGAGGAAATAGCATGGCCAGCGACATTAAGAAAACAAATGAAGAACTCATAGCAAAGTTTGCTGATGAGGTCTTTGTTAAAAAAGATTTATCAGGGCTAAACAAGTATATGCATCGAGACTATATACAACACAACCCGTTGGTGGAACAGGGGCTTGACGGGTTCATGAGCTTCTTCAAAAACTGGTTTTCCGCTGTTCCAGACTTCAACTACTCGTTAAAAAAAATCATTTCCGATGAAAATCATGTATGGGTCTATGGCACTTACTCCGGTACTCATAAAAGTGAATGGCTAGGTATACCCGCGACCAATAACAGCTATAAATTTGATGCTGTTGATATATTCCGTATTGAAGATGGCA
>JALUUH010000091.1 GCA_027021445.1 Gammaproteobacteria bacterium | reverse complement strand
ATTGCAACGATTCGCAACAAAGCGAGTCACGTTTAAAAACGTGCTATCCATGTCGTAGCACGTTCACTCTCTGAGTGAGTTCAGTAAAAGCGCTCATTTCCATTATAAACAACAACATAACAATACTGGATAGCGGTCAACTGCGGAATTTAGGATCATTTAGTGGCGCAACATTTAAATGAATGACATGCCGGTGAAGTGTCTAAATAGAGCAAAATGATCTATACCCGTAGTACTGAATGAGTATATGTGAGTATGATTAAAAAACTTATCCCATAAACATGGGATAGAACAAGACGGGATAATCATGTGAGTCAGCTAACGTATTGCGACGGTAGTGCATGGTTTTCCATATTTTAATGAGGGATGAAGTAGAAATTAAAATACCTAAATTCAAGACTCCCGCTTTTTCAATAACGCATGTTTAGGCCTGAACGCTTTCACCACTTTTTCATTGGTTTCTATGTAAGGCCCGTCGAGTAAATCAATGCAATAAGGTATCGCCGGAAATACCGCATTTAAACAATCGGATATCGCCGATGGTTTTCCCGGTAAATTCACAATGAGTGTGCGTCCACGAATACCGGCAGTTTGCCGCGAAAGTATGGCGGTGGGCACAAATTTCAAAGACTCAGTCCGCATCATTTCCCCGAATCCAGGCATCATTTTTTCACAAATAGCTGCTGTTACATCCGGTGTAATATCTCTAAGCGCAGGCCCTGTGCCTCCGGTGGTAACAACAAGCTGACAACATTCCTCATCACACAATTTTGTTAATGTATCTTCTAATAAAAGTCGCTCATCAGGTATCAGTCTTTTTACCGCTAGCCAAGGTGAACTTATTGCCGCATCAAGCCATTTTTCAATGGCAGGGCCACCGCGATCATCATACTCCCCGCGACTCGCTCTATCTGACACAGTAACAATTCCAATGCGTAAATTTTCAATTGTCATATTTGTCCTTTAGCATAGGTTTAAATAACGAGGAGGCTGTCCGAGAACAGCGTAGGTCAGTCTGTTCTGGTACAAGCTCCTAGGAGCTTGTCCGAGAACAGCGATCGTCACGAGAGCAAGCCTGATTAGCGTAGATTTTTCGATCAAATGAGGCGAATAGCCGTCGCTATTGAACAAGTTTGATCGGAAAATGTACGCAATCAGGTTTGTTCGCAGTAGGTCAGTCTGTTCTCGGGCAAGCTCCTTGTCACACATTATACATATTGAACCCGTTGTGCGATTCATGTTTTTCGTGCAACAAAATCTAAATCTCGTTCATTGCCTGTATCTTTACTACTTCCCTTTTTGCACCCCATTGTCCGGGTTTGTCTTCAAACAAACCGGCACACGAGGTTCCACATTTTTTACACTGTCCATGCCCATCGATATTCCAATCACTGAGTACATAGCAATCTCTGCCTACTAAAATTTCACCGCAATGGTAACAATAGGTGCTTTGGCTGGGTTTATCATACACATTCCCCGTATAGACATATCGAATACCGTTTTTAAGCGCGATCGCTCTCGCCCTGATCAAGGTTTGCAGCGGTGTATTTGCGATATTCTGCATTTTCCAATCAGGATGAAAAGCGGTGAAATGTAAGGGCACATCAGGGCCTAAATACTCCACGACCCATTGTGTCATACTCTCTAACTCTGAGCTGCTATCGTTTTCTCCGGGAATAAGTAAGGTCGTTAACTCCAAGCAAACATTGGTTTCATGTTTCACGTATAACAAGGTTTCTAAAATTTTTTGTAAATGTCCTCCGGTAATTTTCCAATAAAACCTTTCGGTAAATGCTTTAAGATCAATATTAGCGGCATCTATAAAGTTAAAAAAATCGATACGTGGTTGGTCACAAATATAACCTGCTGTGACGGCAACGGTTTTTATGCCTCGCGCTCTACAAGCATGCGCCACATCTTTTGCATATTCTAAAAATATTACCGGGTCATTATACGTAAAAGCAACACTACGACACTTTTTCTCTTGCGCAATGCGCGCTATTGTTGTGGGGGAAGCTTCATGCGCCAAAGTATCAAACTCACGCGACTTACTCATATCCCAGTTCTGACAATATTTACAGGCTAAATTACAACCTGCTGTGCCAAATGAAAACACCGAGCTTCCCGGTAGAAAATGATTAAGCGGTTTTTTTTCAATCGGATCAATGCAAAAACCACTTGACCGGCCATAACTGGTAAATACAATTTGATCATCCCGGTTGGCACGTACAAAACACAAACCTTGCTGACCTTCATGTAATTTACAAAAACGCGGGCATAAGTCACACTGAACACGGCCGTCGTCTAAGCGATGCCAGTAATCTGTTGCAATAACCGATTCCTTGCTTATCATCTCGCCCCCTAGTAACTTCCTTATTATTGCGATGGATATTATTAAGCTACATAGCAATCTGAGCACTAAATGCTATAGTTACTTTATCTGGTTGCATTACAGGGGTATACCATGACCATCGTACGACATCCCTCCGTAGCGGGTAGCTTTTACCCAGACGATCCTACTACATTGCGGCACTCCATTGAACAATACATCAATGAGGCCAACCTAACTCCGCTTCATCCAAAGGCTGTCATTGCGCCGCATGCAGGTTTTATATATTCCGGGCCGATTGCAGGAAGTGTTTATAAAATATTAGGCCAACTATCATCAAAAATTACCCGGGTCGTCTTATTAGGGCCTTCTCATCGGGTCGCATTTAAGGGCTGCGCTTTGTCCAGTGCGGATTTCTATATCACTCCGCTGGGCGAGATAGCCATCGACAAAGAATCTTATCCGTCAATAAACGCTTTACCCTTTGTGCACGAAAGGGATATAGCCCATTTAGAGGAACACAGCCTAGAAGTCCAGCTGCCTTTTTTACAATTATTGCTGAGAGATTTTTTATTATTACCTATTGTAGTAGGCAATGCCACGCCCGAACAGGTGGCTGTGTTATTGAATCTAGTTTGGGGAGGAGACGAAACCCTGATTATAATAAGTTCTGACCTAAGCCATTATCATTCCTATGATACCGCGCAAACGATGGATGAGAAAACATCGCTTGCGATAGAAATTTTGGAACCCAAACACATCGGGCATAATCAAGCTTGTGGGCATATACCCATTAATGGACTCTTGTTAGCGGCAAAACAAAGAAACATGTCGGCAAGAACGATTGATCTCAGAAGCTCAGGCGATACTGCGGGCAGCAAAGATCAAGTCGTAGGTTATGGTGCTTATGTGTTCGAATAAAAAATATTCTGCGGAAGAGCAAAATATTTTATTAACACTCGCCCGGACGGCGATCGAACATGGGCTTGCAATGCAACAAGAACTTACTTTAGATTTATTCAGCTATTCCGAAAAACTCCGGCAAGTAAGAGCAAGCTTTGTAACACTGCAGTTAGATAATGACTTACGGGGTTGCATCGGCTCACTAGAAGCCACGCGACCACTAGTGAGTGATATTAATCACAATGCCTATGCCGCTGCATTTCGCGACCCACGATTCTCGCCATTGAGTCAACAAGCGTTTAAAAACATAGAACTCAGTATCTCTATTCTAACGCCATCCGAGCCTATGGTTTTTGCTTCTGAAGATGATTTACTGTCACAAATTCAAACCGGTATCGATGGACTAATACTCAGCGATGGTCATCATCAAGCGACTTTTCTCCCCAGCGTTTGGCAAACACTGCCCGATAAAAAAGACTTTCTTAATCATTTAAAACAAAAAGCAGGATTAAAAAAAGACCACTGGTCTGCCAATATTTCAATCACCCGATATAACACTTTTTCGTTTTAATTTATCCATTCACTTAATACTCGTTATTTAACAACAATATCCCAAATAGCATCGTTATATCCAGGAACTTTAATCGTGACGGTAGTGCTTCCAGGCGTAATACCACGCAGATAAAGATAAAAACTATTATTGCCTTTTAAGACAGAAATCGCTGTTTTAGCACTATAGTTACCATCAAGAGCACTAGCAACTTGCACCACTTTTGATCCTGCCACTTCGATGGTTGCTGTTGTATCTTGCGGAGTCGCTACTTCCAAAAAGGCTCGTGCTTGCTCCGAGTCATCTTTTATTACAATAACAGATGAAGCCCTTGCTTGAACTTTTGGCACTCGAACGGTCACCGGAAAACTATTAAAGGGATTCGTCTTTGCGGTTGAAAATCCTTGCGGTTGAATGAGGCGAACGGTGGCGCTACCGGTAGTGAGCGGATCAAACTGTGCCAGTTCATTTTTTTCTCCTGGATTAATGCTCAGCACCGATGGTATTAGGCGTCCAATCCTCGCATTATCTATTTCCAAGGGAATATTCAAAACAACTCCTGCCCGAACCTCTTGGTTTTGAGCTCGTATACCATTGCTATTCAACGCCCAAGTGAGAACACTAAAATTCGTATTCGCGGAAAATGTTGTCGTATTCATACTAGTAATTTTAAATGAAACCGTAGATTCAAATACGTTGAGCGGAAAGCTTGCTTCGTTATAACCGGGCATGGAAAACGTGACCATTGTAGACCCCGGAGTAAGTCCTTGAAAAATGATGGCTGGTGTCATGCTTGTATTTGCCATAGGAAACTCAATGGATTTACCACCTACTACATTTGGGTCTAACGAGACTAAGCCAATTTTTTCATTTTCAATGCTTATTGTCATAGTTAACGCCTCAGGCGTTGCCACACTGAGAGAAAATTGCCGCCTCATTTGAAGATCTTTGCCTATATTTTGGCCGTTACCTACCAAAATATCCGGTGCCGTCACGTTCACAACAATAGATTCATCCGGCTTATTTTCCGAAATAAACCCCGGCGGTTGAATCAGCGAAATCGTCGTTTGGCCTGGATTCATTGGATCAAATTCTGTCGTCCCATTAACCGCTCCAGACAGAATCGCAACTGTGTTTGAGGTCACAGTACCGACATCTGTATTAGCAACAGATATCGGAACTACCAGCGAGCTACCCGGATGAGGAGGCTGGCTAAATTGACGGTCTCCATTGTCACTTAATGCATAGGTAGAAATAACCACCGTAGAATTTTTAGAAAATGTGCTGGTATTAATTGATGCATTGCCAAACGTCACTGTTGATTTTTGCACGTTTAGCATAAACTTCGCTTCATTATACCCAGGGATTTTCAAGGTGACCGAAGTAGTTCCTGACTTTATGCCTTGAAACCAAAAATAAGGCGTAAAAAGTCTGTTCGCTGCGATTGGAATTGTTATTGCTTTTTCTCCAAGCTCGTCTACCTTAGCTGAAACACGAGCTAAAGACCCATCCTCGATTGAAACCGTTATCTCTCGGGGACTCGGTGTATTTGCGGACAGGGTAAATCTTCGTTGTAGTTGCAGATGTTCACCCACATATTCTTTTTCAGAAACCCCTATGCTAGGCGCGGTAACCAACACGCCAATCGTTTCCTCGGGAGACGACTGCGATTCAAAACCTGCTGGCTGACTTAAGCTAATCGTTGTTTGGCCTGGATTCATTGGATCAAATTCTGTCGAGACACTCGCCACTGTGGGGTTAAATATGAGCTTGTCGTTTGTCAGCTTACCGACAGTGGGATCGGCTACCGTTAAGGGGACTTGCAAAGTAAAACCAGGACGCGGTGCCTGTGGATTACGTCGAACACCGTTCTCATCTAAGCTATAAGCCAATACGCTTATATTGCTATTGCTTGAAAATGTCGTGGTGTTAATAGTGTCCCGATTAAATAAGACAGTTGACCTTTCAACAATGATGGTAAATATCGCATCGTCATAGCCAGGTAGTGACAAAGTAACCTGGCTAGTCCCCTTTTTAAGCCCTTGAAAATACATTCTAGGTACCTGGACTGTATTTGCATTCGTCGGAATAGATAAGCTTCCTTCACCTACGGTATTAGCGTCAGTAGAAACCCGCGCAACCGATGGATCCTCTATAACTACATCCAGACTTAAGGCTTGATCTGTTCTTACAGACAACTGATACAACCCTGCGTCCTGAAGATTGATGCCCAGGTATTTGTTAGCAGGTACAAAAATAACCGGTTTTTTAGTCACCGTAATATTGCTTATTGCATCAACATCCCCCCCTATTGTCGCGATGGCTTGTGCACTTCCTTCTGCTAAACCTTTTATTGAAAACGTTGCGCTGGTCTGCCCTTGGGGTATGACTACCGACGCAGGAGATACCTCAAGAATATTGGACTCGGTACTTTGTAAATCTATATTCAGTCCCCCGCTTGGGGCGGCGGCATCGAGGTCAATAGTGAGTGTTTTAGTCCAGCCCAGAGGTATAGAAAGTGTCTGCGGATTGATAGAAAAAGTCATACCAACATTCGCTATGCGTTCATCAGCACCGTACCCGACGGCGGTAACAATGATGGTCGTACTGCCCATTCCTACCCCGGTAACTTGGGGATTTGAGGCGGGAACCACATTTCCAGCCACAATCGTTACAGACTCAGTCACCGTAGCAATATCAGGGTTCGTGCTCACAAAACTGAGGGTAACCCCACCCGGTGGGGCCGCTTGAGTTAAGCTCACCGCTAAGCTCGATTGTTGCTCTGGTGCGATATTTTCCAGACGGCCGAGATTAATTAAATTAGCGGTGACAGATATAGTCGTGGATTGGGCGGCAATCACTTGCTCTCCCGGCCCAAAAAGCATGGCGCTAATTGTTGCTTCGCCTACCGAGACACCGGATAGCTCAAATTCTACCGTTTGCTGACCATTAGCAAGATTAAAGCTAGGCGGTGAAACCTTTGCTACATCAGGGTTAGATGATGCGAGATCCACCGATAAACCAGCAAACGGTATGGGTGTTGAGATTGACAAGATGCCTTTAATAGAACGATTTATGCCAATATAGAGACTGGCTAGACTGATCGACAAATGAGAAACCGAATCGCTAATGACGATACTTGCTTCGCTCTCTGCGCCTAACTCAATCTGGGCATTATTGATCAGCGTTAAGGTCACTGTTTCATCTTGCTCAACGTCAAGGTCGGCAATGGGGATTATGAAAACATCCACAAAGGATTGACCACTCACGAGGGAAACCGGAGGATATACATTTTGATAATCGATACCTTTGCTGGCCGTGCCGTTAAGTTCAAAATCGACCACCAGTGTTTCCGCCGTTGAACCGCTGCGGCTAATTCGAAAGTAGACACCTTGTCCATTCGTTTCAGCCACTTGTGCTTGAGATCTCGATACCGTTAACACAGGTAAAAGTTCCGTCACCTCGATATTGCTCTCAGCAGTGGTATTGCCAAATGTAGCAACTATTGTTGTTGTACCGACTTGTTGCCCAAGGACGTCAAATGTGGCGCTATTTTCTCCTGATGGAATAATTATCGAATTAGTCGAAATACTTGCTACAGCAGTATCCAAACTTTCAAGTTGAATCAATACCCCATTTGCCGGTGCAGGGGCAGCCAGTGAAATCGTCAACTGATTACTGACTCCAACGGGTGCCGAGACGAGCGGAGGATTCATTGAAAAATTAATACGCACATTTACATCTGCATAATCTGCCGCGTAACCTGGCGCGGACACTAAGATGTTGGTCTGACCAAGCGCTACCCCTGTAATAACCGGGTCTGTATCCGGAGTCTTGTCACCCTCCAGAATATTCACAGACTCTGTTATTGTCGCAATCTCGCTATCTGCGCTGCTTAATTTAAGCGTCACGCCTCCTGCAGGTGCTGGGTGACTCAAGGACACGGGAAAACTCAATGGCTGTTCGGGTGCAATACCTGAAATGTCATCGAGAAGAATCAGTTGTTCAGTGACATATATGGTCATAGATTGAACAGCGATTGCAGTGGAACTATCGCGCACTTGCTGCCCAGGCTCGAAAAGCATGGCGCTAATTGTTGCTTCGCCCACCGAGACACCGGATAGCTCAAACTCTACCGTTTGTTGGCCATTAGCAAGATCAAAGCTAGACGGCAAAACGTTTGCCACATCAGGGTTAGATGACGCGAGATCCACCGATAAACCTTGCACCGATATGGGCGTCTCAATGCTCAGGCTGCCATAAATTAAACGATCCACTGCTAGATACACACTATCGAGTGTCATCGTGATCGTGGGGGCGACATCAAGAATCATCATAGTAGCAGTGCTTGCTATACCCAGATCAAAATCAATACCTCCACTGAGTGTGATAATGACGGCTTCATCCGATTCCATTTCTAAATCACTCATCGGAGATATAAGCACGTCTACATAAGATTCTAATGCGGGAATGGTCACCGGACTACTCATACTTTGGTAATCCACATCATTGATTGCCTCACCCTCTAAGGTAAAACTCACGTCGAGTGGATCAACGATAGAGCCCTCACGACTGATTCGAAATACACCCCCGTCATCTGTTTCCAGGATTTGATCCGTCATTGCTGCAACGGTTACCGTCGGCCTTATGGGGTCAATCACTTGAATCGTTTTGCTTTGAGCCGCAATGGCTTCGGCTTGATTTTCATGCAACAGCGTTATGCTAATCTCTGAATTACCGGCCAATAGCCCGGTTATGTCAAACTCAAGCGACTCTTGGCCAGGCATTAAATCCGCTCTAACAGGAGAAATATTCAGGACGGATGAATCTGCAGCAATCAATTCAAGAAAATAGTCTCCCGCCGGAATAGGACTGGAAATTTTAACTTCTCCAGTGATTGCTTGCTGCGTTTCGATAGTTTCAATAGGTAATATAATGGAGAGTGCGGGTGATACATCGATAATGGTTAAATTGGCAGTAGAGTTTGCTCCCAAGGTAAAGCCATCACCTTCTGCAAGATTGACGATAACGCTTTCATCACCTTCTACGCTAAAATCAGCCATCGGAAATAAGGAAATATCCACAAAACTTTCCGCCACTGGAATGGTCATTGAACCAGGTAGCGCTTGATAATCGATACCATTCGTAGCCGTCCCAGAAAACACAACACTGACATCCAGAGCTTGCGCCGTTGAACCAGCACGGCTAATTCGAAACCCACTTCCTTGCGCATTATTTTCTAAAACGCTATTTTCAATCGCTTCCACCGAGAGAACGGGGGGAGAATCTTTAGCTTCAATCTTGAGGGTTACCGGTTCACTCTGTGAGTATTCATCAGTCACAATGAGTTGCACAACATAAAAACCGATTCGATCCGGTGTTAAGTTAGTTGTTTCTGTATAATAGCTTTCTAAATTACTCTGACTTCCGGGTGGAACATGCAGTAAAGCCCATTGGTATTCCAACACATCGCCATCTTCATCCGTTGATGAATAGGCGTCTAAGAGTATTGACTCGCCGGTAAAACTGCTTAATGCCGAGGCATTTAAAATAGCTTCTGGTATTGAGTTCCGACTCGTTATTTTTACAATATCGGGTTCGCTGAAATTGTTCTGATCACTTACTCTCAGTTGAATGAAATACTCGCCTTCCACATCAATCTCGATACTCGGCTTGGCTAATGTTTCATCCATTAAGGATGCATTACTATAAA
>JALUUH010000090.1 GCA_027021445.1 Gammaproteobacteria bacterium | reverse complement strand
CCCCTATCGTTGAAGCGATACGCGACCGATTCCAACGACTGGGTATCCACCAGGATATTTTCAAAGAAGGTGTTATTTTGACGGCAGATACAGGGTTTGCCAGTGAAGACAACATGGCTTACTTGCACAAGAATGAGATTGATGCTTACATACCCGACAATCAATTCCGTTCACGTGATCCTAAATTTCAAGACCAACGGATCAAACACCCAAAACCCAGTCGAGCAAAACCTAAAGAAGAACAAACGATACCATCCGACGAATTTATCTTAGATGAAAAACAATTAACCTGTGAATGTCCCGAAGGCCACATGCTCAGTTTACGCCGTCAACGAAAAGACAAAAAAGGCAATGACAAAATATTTTTTGAAGGTAAGGTCAGTCAATGCCGAGACTGCAAACGAAAACAAGAATGCATGCGAAACCCAGAGGCAAGCAATCCATCCAATGGCCGTGGTCGACAAGTTTCATTCATTATTCAACGAGCAGAGCAACCACCCAATTATACGGACTGGATGAAAGAACGCATCGATAGCGATAAAGGAAAAAAAATATACGGCCATCGCATGTCAGTCATTGGCAGAGAAACGCTCCATGCAATCTCTGCATTCCCGCCATCCTTGGCGGTCAAGCCCGTATTCGGAAACATTGAATTCAATAAAAAGTTGAATCGGTTCAGTGTCAGAGGAAAAACAAAAGTCCAGGATCAGTGGCGATTGTATTGTCTGGTACATAATATTGAAAAGATACAGAATTATGGAAAGATCGCGGCATAGAGCAGCGGTAGAAAACAGAGAAAAGAACGTTTGTCATCGAATGCTAAGTCTGTTAGAGGCATTTTAATAAAATAACAGGAAAATAAAAATGAGGCCGTAAGAAAAATAAATATTGCGCAGACTTAAACTGACAAATATACAATGAGTGTCAGGAGGATGCTTTGCGTGAATTTTTAGTTTTTCTACACCCTCGTTATGTTTCTAAAAGTTAAATTTTTATGAATACGTTTAATCAAGTAAGTCAGTGGATTCAAGAAGATGATTTTAGGGTAAGTTGCTTACGCCAAGTCCATGAGGTAATGAAGCATGAGTGGTATATTGCTGCTGGATTTGTAAGGAATTTAGTTTGGGACAAACTTCACGAGAACGAGAGAATTACTTCTCTAAATGACATAGATGTTATCTATTTCAATCCTGTTGATATTTCACCAGACATAGATGAAGAGATAGAACATCACTTAGTTAATGAAATGCCATTTTGTAATTGGTCAGTTAAAAATCAGGCAAGAATGTCGCTAAATCATGGCCATGCGGCCTATAAAGGCTGTATTGAAGCTATGTCCTATTGGCCGGAAATTCAAACGGCAATTGGAGCTACTATAACTCCTAAGGGGATGGTAAATATAGAATCACCTTTTAAGGCTAAAGAAGTTATCAAGCTATCGATTACCAGAAACCATAAATGCACGTCTAGCGTATTTTCAAGTAGGGTATCAGAAAAAGGGTGGCTCAACACATGGCCCAAACTGAAAATCGAAACATAACAAATGCATAGAGACCGACATATTTTGTCACTGTCGTTCCAAAATATTCGGCTCATGCTCAAACGTTGAACTAACCCGCTTGCGCGGGGCCTTATTCCTTCGATAAACTCCATTTTGAACCATACTTATCTTTGCCCACTTCGGGTTAACTAAGGAGATAAGTCATGACACCGCTTAGATAAAAAATGATTGACGAAATGTTGGTTCGTGGTTTTGCCGAACGTACTCACCACAGCTACCTCAATGCAGTCGCCAGACTTGCAAAGTACTATAATCGCATCCCACAATCTTGCGACTAAAGAGATCCATAAACAAGTAGAGGTAAAAGAATTGACCTAATACATTCGTTTTAAGATAGCTAATGTCCCAACTTAATAATTGACCGGCCTGTGTTGCACACAAGGCATCGGGTTTACTGCGAGACGTTTTGGGCTTGCTCGCTTGACGGTGTGTGAGCTGATTCTCTTCTTTCAATACACGGTAAAAGGTGCGCTCAGAGGCAATGTATTCGCCTCTTTCAGCTAATACCGGGACAATCTGATTCGGTG
>JALUUH010000089.1 GCA_027021445.1 Gammaproteobacteria bacterium | reverse complement strand
ACTGAAAATCGATCACTTAAGTTGAGATTCGCCGGTCAATCTAAGTGGGATTTACCGGTCAAGCAAAATGGGATTTGTCGGTCACGTAAAATGGGATTTTGCGGTCACTTGCGGTGGGATTAAGCATGTAAGTGGCCCCTATCCTCCTGACGTGATATTTAGAAAGGCCTACGTGGGGGAATTGGACATGGTCGTAGCCATGTACCACGATCAGGGGCTTATACCGCTTAAGATGATCGCTTTTGATAAAGGTGTGAATGTTACTGTAGGCCTTCCGGTAGTACGAACATCGCCGGACCATGGAACAGCTTTTGATATCGCCTGGAAGGGTAGGGCGGATTGTACCAGTATGCTTGAGGCTATTTTGATGGCCGGGCGGCTATCAAAGCATAAACAGGGAGATGCTCGTTGAAAAAAATAAAAACTCTTAACTGTTTTACTAACATGTCTCTTCAAATACCTCCAGGTATTTTTTCGGTCGTAAGGTTGGTTGTGCCAGCCCAAAATTGACGGAAAGCCTAACTTGCCGGGGCAAGGGCGTGATATAAAAAGCACCAGCTACTACCCGGTCAAGTATTGAAAGTATATCACATTTTTGTGATGTTTTTATTCTTGCCTGTAAAATAGTTTTGCATAGTGTGCAACAACGTCCCCAAAGTTCACAACAACGTCCCCAAAGTTCAGTATGCAACAACGTCCCCAAAGTTTTCAGACCCTATATTCATGAAGATCGGGACGGAGTATTTTTATTATCAAAACGATCACCTCGGAACGCCTCAGATGCTTACTGACCAATCCGGTGCAATCGTATGGAGTGCGGATTATGAATCGTTTGGCAAGGCAAGCATATCAATCGCAGCCGTGGAGAATAACCTGAGGTTCCCGGGGCAGTATTATGATAGCGAGACTGGGTTGCATTATAACTGGCACAGGTATTATGATCCGGAGGTTGGGAGGTATCTCCAAAATGATCCGATTGGGTTTGCGGGGGGAGATATGAATCTTTTTGTTTATGTATGGGGCAATCCAGTTAATTTGACTAATCCACTAGGTTTATATGGAACAAATGATTGTTCTTATTATGAAAAACGATGTGAAGAGAGTGGGGGTAAATATTATTGCACCATTGTCCCAATATTCTGCGATATCTTCCCGTCGCCTCCAGACCCAGATTCTACAAGAGATGATGATTATGAAGGATGGTATAGATGTACCCGACAATGTCTTCAAGATTGTGATGATTCCTATAGAGATGATCATAACCAATGTCCAAGACCCGACCCTGATACTGATGGGGTCTGGAATCCACAACATTTAGGATGCCATACTGTTTGTTATATAGTATGTGGTTTAGGAGTAAATCCAGTATAATAAAAAAATGAGGCTCTTCCGGGTTTAAGTTGGAATTTTCTAAAGGGTTTTGTGTTTCATATATTACTCGGTGGCTTAATTTGCTTGCTTCTTTTTTAGCAATCTTCTGGATATATTTATTTTTCATGGGTAGAACTCCAGACAAATTAAATCCATACGTTCAAATGTTACCTTATATTGCAAGCTTGCCTGTTGCTTAATTTAGTTTTTGGGTAGGATCAATGTTAGGTCTCATAGGCAAGAAAAAAATGAATAAGAAAATAAAATTAGCTTTTCTGATATCAATAATAGGAACAGCTATACTTTATATCCTCGGGAAACTGCTTCATGGACTTATTGGAACTCCATGGGATTTGATCGCTTGTTCAGTCGGAGCTTTTATATCCACTTACTTACTATCTGCTCATACCCGAAATAGATTTAAATCAAATTTAGTCCCTTCAGTTGCTATAGTCTTTGTAACTTTCATATTTATATCGTTTGGCCATGCTTTGGAACAGGTATTTTCAAGGCATCTATCGGTTGACTTTGAGTCAATCGGCAAATTTTATTGGGCAACTATTATGACGAGTTGGTGGTTAGTGCCGATAGTTGCGTATATGTTAAAGCTCTTTAATGAAAAATTAGGCTCCTCAGAAAAATTTGTGGGTATTTTCCGGTTCCGGTAGTCCACCAAGTGTATGATATAAGGCAATTTCTGCTGCATGATAGGTTCTAAAACCATAGGCTTTTCTGGTAGTCAGTTTTGCTTT
>JALUUH010000088.1 GCA_027021445.1 Gammaproteobacteria bacterium | reverse complement strand
AATGTTAACAGCTCATTAAGATCGGTTTTTTAGCTAGGTTGTTTTCCATGCTGTTGATTATGTTGAAAAATTTATAGAATTTGATTTTGGTGATTTTGCCCTATCCTCACGGACTGAGACGTTATTAACAGGCTTTTTTTTTAATAAAAAATCCTCTATAGTGTTTTTCGCACAATTAAGACCCCCGTTTTTAAACCTAAAATCAAGGTTCTCAAAATATTGATTTAAAGCACCATGCAGCCGCTTGAACGCAGATACGGCGCAAAAAATGAATAGGCTGAGTAGTTACAAAAAAATTACGGGTGCCCACCATAAGTAGACGGGGAATTAAAATTTAAAAATGCAAAACAATGGTGGTACTTTTCGTTTTTTTGTTAAAATTTCAGTCTTTATATTATCCTTGGTTTTGTTTTTAATTCTTTTGCTCATGACCAAAATGCAGCTTTCCTCGACCAGTAAGAATAACTCTATTTCCAGTAACTCAACAGCAAGCCCGCTCCCTAAGCAACCCTTATTTTTTGATGCGACATTGCAATCAGGTATTAATTTTGTGCATTTTCAGGGCGATGAAATCATTACTGGTTTAAACGAAATTATAGGCCCAGGCGCTTGCGTTATTGATTACGATGGTGACGGATGGCAAGACTTGTTCATTGTTGGCGGCTCAGGACAAACACGTTTTTTTGGTAAAGCCCATTGGTGGCAAGCTGCAACTAGCAGCAAGCTTTATAAAAATATGAAAAATGGTCGTTTCGTAGATGTAACTATTAATGCAGGTTTAGACCAACAGTATTGGGGTATAGGTTGTACCACCGGTGATTTGGATAATGATGGCGATTCTGAAATTTTTGTCACCACATTTGCGGGCAATTATTTATATCGCAACAATGGAAATAATACGTTTTCTGATATATCGCAAATTGCGGGAATACAGGGTGATTCCTGGTCTACATCAGTCAGTGTTGCCGATTACAACAAAGACGGCTTACTTGATATTTATGTCGTGAATTATTTGGAATTTGATAAAACATTACGCACATTGGAGGCGCAAAGCGGTTTTAATACTGGAGAAAAACAATTTTTGGATGCGACGAACTTTGATAGTACTGCAAATGTTTTATATCAGAACATGGGAAACTTACACTTTAAAGATGTCACAAAATTTTCCCAAGTTGGTAATGAGACTGGACGCGGATTGTCTGCGATCTGGACTGACTTAAATAACGACCAATATCCCGATTTAATCATTGGCAATGACCGCAACTCACCCAATGCCATTTATATGAACCAAAAAAATGGCAAGTTTGCTAATGTTAGCAACGAATTTAAATTTGGTGATTTAAGCGGAAGCAATGGAATAGCCGTTGCTGATCTTAATAATGACGGGTTAAACGATATGGTCATTAGCGGTGGCATTGGTAAATTGCCTAAAGTGCATTTATCCCAAACAAGCAACACTATTAAACCGTTAACTCATTATCATTATGCGGATCAGGATCAGGCTTATTCTTTTTTCCAAAATCCGCATACATTAATTCCCTTAGAAAACTGGACAATAGGCCTGCAAGATTTTAACAATGATGGTTTCATTGATGTTTTTTTTACGAACGGTCTGAAAAATATAGACCTAGATGTTCCTAGAATTACGGTAGGCCAAAGAAACCTGCTCAAGCTAAACCACGGCGGACGACAACTCTTAAAAGCTGACGAATCCTACCCCTTTTCTAAAACCCTGCTATCTTCTCGGGGCGCAGTATTTTTCGATTTTGATCATGATGGTGATATCGATATTTTTGTAAGCAATAATAATGATATGGCACGTCTTTATCGCAATGACTCCGCCGCTGGCAATTGGCTTAATTTGCAACTCATTGCAGCAAACGGCCCGCGAGATGCGATTGGCGCTAAGGTATGGTTGAAATCGGATAGCCGCGAGCAATACAGAGAGATCACTAGTGGAGCAGGGTTTTTATCCAACTCCTCCTATCGTCTACATTTTGGCCTTGGCAATGACCATAAAATATCGACCTTAAAAATTCAATGGCCACAGGGTGAAAATCAATTTATTGAGTTAGCAAGCATAAATCGCTCATATGTGATTAGAGAGGGCATCCACTTAGCAAGCACTTTAGCCCCATCAGTACAGGCTGTAGAGGAGCCATTAGGGTTAACAATGGGAGCAAAAGACCCCGTTAATCGTTCTCTTTATCTCGAAATACTCTGGAATACCAACTCAACATTATTTTTTCAAGAAGCAAAAAAAGCACTGCACGATTCCAGTTCTCAAGTACGTTTTACGGCAATAACACTACTCGCGGAAAAAAAAGATAAACAAATGCTGGAGCTCCTATTACAACAACTGGATGAGACCACGATTCAAAACTTGATCGTTACCATAAAAGCGATTAGCCGCTATGAAGATGAACAGTCCATTACCTGGTTATTAAGCTTATTCTCTCATCCAAGTCAGGCCATCAAACTCACAACCATTGAACAATTTATTCATTTTTTTAAGAAAGAAGAAGCACTGGTTCATCGAAAATTTCTTGCTGTTCCTTATTTAATTCATTTACTTTCTGATCGCGATACAGATGTAAAACTAGCAGCGATTAAAACATTAGGACTTTCAGAAAGCTATCGTGCAGTTGCTCCGCTACTCAAATTACTCACGACTCACCATCCTGATATACAAGCGGCGGCGGCTAATTCTTTAGGGCATATTCGTGAGCGTAAGGCAATAAATGCGCTCGTTAAACTTGCCAGTGATATGGTTAGTCCTGAAAACGTTAGAGCACAAGCACTCTTTGCATTAAAGCGCATTGGCTATGATGCTGAAAAACTGGCATTGTCCTTGTTAGAGCAGAGCAATACCCTGGATCAGAGTTCGAATAATATCGGGCTTATGTATTATCTGCTAAGTGATCATATTGATGGTATCGTCTTAAATCAAAAACGCATAAGCCGGGTATTTAAAAGCTGGCTAATTAAACATGTAGCCCAACTTGATAATAATTTCATTAACATCAATACCCGCACTTATTTTTTTCTCATTAACTTGATCACATCTCAAAACTTTGACTTTGACAATTATGATTTTTCGAAAATTTTTCAGCATAAAGATGCCACTGTTCGATTATATATGTATCTAGCACAAATTGAACATGCAAAACACAAGTATGAAAAAATGTTGTTGCACGCATTGGGCAATGAACCAATGCGCATTCAGAAAAAAATATTACGAGCACT
The DNA here is from genome assembly GCA_027021445.1 of Gammaproteobacteria bacterium. GTDB lineage: Bacteria > Pseudomonadota > Gammaproteobacteria > S012-40 > S012-40 > JALUUH01. The sequence goes on along the minus strand of JALUUH010000088.1, from coordinate 6,550 downwards.
AAGCGACTTTACACGCCCCATTGATATTCCGCTTGAGACGGTTAACAAGTTATTGCATAACAAAGAAACCGCTGTTGATTTAATTGACTATTATGGGAACGTTTTTACTCAAAATGCCGGTGTGCTATTGACTCAAATTTCTGCTGATGAAAATCAACAAACAAGCACTCGTATTGCTGCTTTAGCGGCATTAATCGCTAAACCTTATCTTAATGAATTATTACCCGAACAACTATTGATGCATAAAAATATGGATATAAGACATTTAGCGATAAAATATTGGTCACTATCACAGTTAAGCCAAAAAAAACGGCTACACGAACCGCCCATATTTATGCGACACTTGGAAAAAACGAATGATTACATCGGAATTATAGAAACTTGTCGTAATCGAGATGAAGCTTGGGCTCATAAATTGCTGCTCAAAATTGTCTCTCGCAGCGAAATACCTTTTACTATTCGTCAGCAGGCAATCAGTGTATTGGCCAGTTCAAAAACATTACACAATGATTTTTCTTTTTTAACACAGTTAAAAAACAATGATGAATTACTGTTGCAAGATTTTCTAAAGCATGCCGTATTTAATCTTTCAGAACAGAAAAACATGCTTCTCGAGAAAATATTTTTCAATGAGGAGTTCTTACCTACAACGCGCTTACTGGCGGCAAAACATCTTAAAAGCAATACAGCCCGCCTAATCAATACATTAACGAAAGAACACCATGAAACCCCATAATACCGATAACTCCCTGCACCAAGAAACGGAATCCTTTCGCCATTTTTTTGCTACATTTATGATATGTGCGGCTTCTGGCTTAACAAGTTTTTTTGTTGAGGAGGTGAGTATTTGGGTTCAATGGACTTATGTTGTCCATGTTATTTCTTCATTACTCGTCACTCTTTTTGCATTGCATTACCTCTTCATTCATATAAAAAGAGCAATGGGGCACCGGCGAGCTGGCGTTTTTTTTAGCGGTATTCTAAAAACGGTGGTTTTTTTTATTGTTATTTTCAGCGGGCTGCATATTTTAATTTTTGGACAAACGGAACAACAGCGTTGGGTTTTTACTATTCATGTATATGCATCTTTTTTAGTATTATTACTTTTTCTTTTGCATTTAATTTTGCATCGTTTTACCTTGCAAAAAAAACGCATGAAAAATCAAACTTACGCTTTTCTTACCATCAATAAATCGTTTTTCATGCTCAATATTGCTTATATAAGCGCGTGTATAAGTTTTGTTGTCGCTGTATCTTTTATATATGAGAGTAACAATACAAGGTACTCAGACGAACCCATTATTAAAGATTATCAATATACCTATGGCGAGCATCCATTCCAACCAAGCCAAACAGAAACCTATAATGGAAAGTTCATCGATCAAAGGCAAATTGGAAATTCACATGCTTGCGAATCGTGCCACAAAGAAATCACCGAACAATGGAGATCATCCATGCATCGTCAAGCGGCATCAGATCCTACTTATGTCACGAATATCAATTTATTGGAAAAAAATCGGGGTATAAATGCTACACGCTACTGTGAGGGCTGTCATGCCCCCGTTGCGTTGCTCAGCGGGCAATTAAGTGCGGGCGGAACCCATGGCGGCGTCAGTGACACCCTTGCGTTTGCCGAAGGAGTTGGATGCATGGGTTGCCATGGGATAGAAAACGCAGTGCATCTAAAAGGCGTTGCAAGTTATTTATTTAAACCCGCAACAGACTATTTATTTTCTAATTCAACAAACTCGCTTGCTCAGATGCTCAATCATTTTTTAATTCGCATCAATCCTTCTTTGCATAGAAAAGACATGGCGCGCAGTGTGCTTTCTACACCTGAGCTTTGTGCAACCTGCCATTCTCAATTCATGGATAAAGACATGAATAACTGGGGCTGGGTAAAAATGCAAGACGAATATCGTGCGTGGCTAGAAAGTCCTTACTCCGGTCAAAATCAGCAAAAATTCTCTCATACTGAGAAAAGGCGTTGTCAAGATTGCCATATGCCCTTGGTTGCAGGCAAGGACCCTTCAGCCAACGTTAACGGCCAACTCGTTGATCATCGCACACTGGGAGCAAATACCGCTATTCCAAAACTTAATGATGATCAGCTGCAATATGAAAAAACGAAAGCTTTTCTGCAATCCGGAAAACTTCGTGTCACCATTGATCCACCAAATAGGAGAGATGCTATTCGCGATGCTAAATTTGTTGACGAAAATTTGATCTCAGATTTGGAATCCCCCGCATTTGCGTACCTCGGAGAATCGATTAATATAAAAACAATCGTAAGCAATATTGGGGTAGGACATAATTTTCCGGGTGGAACCATCGATATTAACGAAGCTTGGATGTGGTTTCGGGTTGTCGATGCACAAAATAAAACCGTTTTCGAAAGCGGTCAGTTGCTGAACGATGGATCAGTAGATCCTCAATCAATATTTTTTCGATCCCTTCCGGTCGATCGTCAAGGCAAGCTTGTTTGGAAACACGATTTATTTAGCATGATTGGTCGCAGCTACAAAAAAATAATACCTGCCGGAGAATCAGATATTATCGAATACCGCTTCGAAATTCCGAGCTGGGTTAAAAATCCTTTGACGATAACAGCAGTTCTGCGTTACAGAAAATTTAACCCACGCTATGCAAAATGGGCGCTTAAAGAAAAATACCAAGAACTACCGATTATTGATGTGGCGTGGGATAGCATTCAATTGCCCCTATTAATTAAACCACCAATTCAACCGACCCAAGGGGGCGTTCTCAATTAATCACGGTTTTTATTGCGCGACAATCACCTGTTCTCCGGTCGATAAATCCATTAACACGACGCCGTTCTCAATGTCTGTAATCAATGCTAGCTCCGGCGATATTAAGCTAATACCTCGGGCACGATTCGACTGCTTATCCCTAGACAGAAAACTAGGGTATTCTGAGTTTGTAAACAATCTTGTACGCGCACCCGTCGCCAAATCAACGGCATACAGCCCTTCCCTGAACTCACCGTCTATGTAACCGGTAGCTGTCACCAGCAAGCGCTTGTTTGCTTTATCCAGAATCATCGCGGTGGGCACTGTCCATCGATTCTGACTATTAGGAATATCATTAGTGGAAAATGCGCTTCGGATACCTAAACTAGCTTCGCGCAGATCTATCGCAATAACCCCTTGAGTACGATCCAAAGCAAATAGACGTTCATTCGCCGCATCAAAAACCAAGGAAAAAATATAGCGACTGAACATCAGTGTTGACTCATTCGGTACGCTATTACTCGAGAGAATTTTTCGTGCCCCCGTTTCTATATCGATAGACAAAAGGGTTTCCAACGTTGAATCGTAAACATAGGCACGCTGACTCTCCGTATCGAGCGCTAAAGCCCGCGCAGATGAAAAGACATTATCGCCATCAGGCGGTATCTCAGGGCTGGAAATGATCTTTTCGACATCAGCTGTCATTGCATTTATCTGCAGCAGGCGATTACCCCAGAGCCAGTACAGCTTGTTATTGACACCGAAAGCTAAATCAGATCCCGCAGTCGTGCTGATCTGCGCTCTTACACCCGTCGCCATATCCATTTTAATCAAGCCGCGACTCCCAGACTTATTCGTAATGATAAGTGCCTTATTGCTTTCAGAATCCAATGCAATATGCGTTGGTTCAATGGAAAGGCCGGAAGCATTGGGCACACCTCCCGCATAATAAGCGCGTTCACCGCTCGCAAGATCTATCGCGAATATGCGCTGTAGACCTGAATCCAGCATGAGCACTTGTTTGTTTTCGATATCAAGCGTGATATCGCTTATATTTTTGTAACGAGGGCCATTGGTAGGAAAATATTGGCTTGCTAAGAGGCTGCGCGAACCATCGGCTAAGGACACCGCGATAATGGCGTTATTCGCAACCACCAGTAAACGATTGTTCGCCGCATCTAATACCATTTTTGTCGGCGATCGCATTTGATAGTTACCCGGTGCGGGGTGCTCTGGTCCCGAGAACACCGTGCGCACACCGCTTTGCAAATCAACACTTAAAATCGAATGCTTTTGCGCATCCGCTATGAAGCCTCTACCACCATGAATAATGAGGCCGGCGGCTTTGATTATCGAGTTAGCGCTATCCGGTGTGAAATTGTCAGAAATCACCGCTCTTTCACCCGAAGCGTTATCAACACTGAATAAGGCCCGTCTGCCTGAATCCAATACCAAGGTATGTGCGTTCGCTGCATCCACAGCAACTGCGGTTAATTGATGAAAAGTATTGTTTTCATCGCCTTTAAGGGAGCTGGACAAGATGCTTCTTGCGCCATTTGCAGCCTCCATTAGATCAACCGTGATGATCGATAGATTCCCTGCGTCGACCACATAAGCTTGATCACCGCTTATGGCAATATCCATCGGTGTGTCCAATGGATTGAGATCATCGGGTATCGTGAGATTATTGGAAACAATACTGCGTTCGCCGTTCTCCAGGTTTATTGCAATAATTTGCGATGTGTCCCTCGTGGTCACCAAGAGACGATTTTTGGCGGGATCAATCGTTAAACCGGTCGCCTTATTCAGTGGATTGCTTTCATTGGGAATCGTATTACTCGAAAAAATACTTTCTTCACCCGTTTTAAGGTCTATTTGATAAACAACATCTTCCGCAACAATGAAGACGCGGTCTTGATCTACCGTTCCGTCACCACCATCATAGACCATGTCTATTGATGAAAACACATTCACATTCAAACTCAGGTCTTCGACCACCGAAGAAAGCGCGCCGGTTTCAAAATTAATGGCAAAAATTCCTCTAGCGTTGGAGTCATAAACCAGCGCTCGATTTTTTTGGCTATCGACCGCAATGCCTTTGGGTTGATTGAGCTTGATCGGCGAACTTTGATCTATTAGTAATACATCCCGATTACCGGTTTTCAGGTCAATGGCGAGAACTCGCCTATAAAAAGTATCTGTAAGTAAAAGACGGTCATTATTTTTATCCAGCGCAATATTGCTTGGCCAAGTGTAACGTGGCCCCGCAAACGAATTATCGCTCAGCAGCGACGCAGCCCCGGTGCTTAAATCAAACGCAATAATAGCTTTCCTACCTCCTAATCCTGAGTTATCCCCATCAAACACATATGCTATTTTTGCCGCTGAATCGATTTCGATAAGCCGAGGAGTTATCAATGTATGAGCCGCATAGGCTTGCGTATCTTCAGTGAGTACGGTGCGCAGACCGGTATTTAAGTCAACTTGCATCACTCTATCGAAACTATTACCTCCATCAATCGTATAGGCCAAGCCACTGGTTTCATCAATAGCAAAATCTCTGAGACTGTTAAAGCGATTAAGGCCTTCTACGGGTTTGCTGTCATCAGAAATAATCTGATAATCTTGAGACGATCTGTCAAACGCATACAAGCCTTTCCGGTTATCCGTATCGTCATAAAACATCAGTTTGGCAGACGCGTTATGGTATGCAATTTGTCTTTTGTTAAGGAAAAAAGAGGGTCTTGAGTCGACGTTAATGCTTGCCGAGTCATTGCTATTACCGCCCCGATCCGTCACCAATACGCTGATGTTATTCATGCCTGGCTTGAGTGGAACCGACGCCGTCCAGTTTAAAAATTTGTCGTTAGAGCTCGCGGCGATACCATTGACCGTAACGCTCACAATGGTTCCGTCATCCGCGGCGCTGCCGCGCACTCGAATACTCTCCGCTGTCGTCGCAGCACTTAATGCAGGGAAGATAATTTGGGCTGTGGGTTGCGTGATATCTGACGATGTTGTCAGCTGAAAAACACCGGTCACACCGCCAATAGTCAGCTGGGTTTCGACCGTTTCTGCAGCCACGGAAGATGCCGTCAGCCGAACACGAATATTTTGCCGATGATTGATCAGTCCTTCTTCTGCGGTATAAGCCGCGCCATTAATCGAGTATTCGCCATTTGTAATCACTACTTTTGTCGGCGTGTTAATACCGCTGATGAAGATTGCATTTGAAATCACAACATCGCCGGGAGGGACTTCTGGCCGGTTAATAAAGGCAAACGCATCGGGTGCCGAATCAGCGATAAACTCAACCTTAATCGTCACGGTAGCGGCTGCGCTGGTTAACGTTCCATCATTGACGGTAAAACTAAAGCGATCATCTCCCGCAAAATTCATATTAGGTGTATAAGTGAGATTTGGAGCCGTTCCTGACAGTGTGCCCGATTGTGGGTCAGCGGTAATCGTATACGTTAACGAATCACCCTCCTCATCGGTACCACTTAAAACGATATCGATCGAGATATTATTATTGGTTTTAAGTGATTGATCCAAGGCCACTGGCGTATCATTGGTCGCATTGGTCGCATTGGTCGCATCAGGTTGTGAAGTCCCTGTACCTTCACCACAAGCGATTAGCATCAAAAACAAGATACTGATGCCCATTAACTTAAATCTTAAAATTGAATTCATGATAAATTTCCGGGGTTAGGGCTTATAACAAAGCAACGGAATAGGTGCCAAAGAAAATGAGTACTGAATAATAAAATAAATATTCAGAAATGTCAAGTTATTGACGG
>JALUUH010000087.1 GCA_027021445.1 Gammaproteobacteria bacterium | reverse complement strand
GCCCAGGTTCTTTTGCAACCACCGATGCGGCCAAAGTGGTTTCTGTCACTCCGGGACTAATGGCCAAAGTCAACTTTGGGGTGATTCAACTGACTGAGAATGAAACCATTGGGCGTGCAGGCGAGCGGGGTTTTAAACTCAGCAATAACAAAATTGAGCAACCGATTGAGATCATCGGTAACATCAATGACCTCACGGTCATCGTCAATGGCGACATGATTCCATTCAAAACTGCGGATGCACTGATCGGATCAAAAAACAGGATGGATTCGATTGAGTTGGTCTCGAATAAAGCAAACAACCCCATTGAGCTGTCACTGATGATTGCACAACCCGAAAAAGTTAGCACCTGGACTCTGGCCATTACCAATGAAAAAAACCAACAAATCCGTGTACTCAATGGCAAAGGTGCGCCCCCGATGGTAATTACTTGGGATGCTAAAGATGAAAACGGCAAAATGGTTGAAGGAGGCAAAACCTATCAACACCAAACCACCGTACAATATCGCGACGGCACCTTTGCGATTGGCGCGAACCGCTCGTTTGGGGTGAGCAATGTATCACGTATTGATGTGCGTTTAACCGGAGCAACCTTTGACACTGGTCAATCCGAGTTATTACCACAAGCCAAAGCCGTTTTAGATGTCATTGTGCGCCAATTGAAACGTTATCCCAAACGTAAAGTGGTGGTGGAAGGCCATACCGACTCGGTAGGGGACGCCGACAAGAACAAAGAGTTGTCCTTACGCCGTGCGCAAACAGTCGAAAAATACTTTGCTTCACAAGGTATATCACCCTCACGCCTGGTTCTCGATGCACGCGGTGAATCCACACCGATTGCCGATAATAATTCGAAGAAAGGTCGCTTACGCAACCGTCGTGTAGAAATAAAAGGCGAGTTTCAAGAAATTACCGCGACCAAACTCAGAGACCAATACCGTACCGAACCAAAAGTCTATATCGACCAAAAAGAAGTGGCCATTGATAAGTTCGGTCGTTTCAGTTATACACTCACGCCCGATTCTGAGAACACAACCAGCATTGCGATGAACGACGTACGTGGTCGCTTCCTTGAGAAACCATTGAAAATCCCCATGCTCGAGATTGAACTCGGCAATGCACCACAGGTAGTTGTTTTAGAATCACGTCTGGGAGGTCTGCGTAAAGTCGGCGAAAACACATTAGTGATCGACGAAACTGTGACTCTAGAATACACCCTCACCGGTCAAACGGACACCGGTAACCGCATCGAACTTGATGGCGAAGCGATTGCAGTGGATGCCGACGGACAGTTCACTGTGAAAGTCCCAGCCAAGGTAGGCGACAATGTCTTTAGCTTAGCCGCTGAAAACAGTGAAGGCTATACGCGTTTAATTGACGTCCATTTGGCGATTAACGATACCAAAAATGGCAAACCAATCATGGCGGTGGAACCGATTCCGAATCTCAGTGTGAAATTCCCCCCACGCGACTCGATAATCAAAACTTATCAAATCCCAGTCTCCGGAGTGACTTTGCCGAGCAATCTGATTCGGGTAAACAATAAAGAAGTGCCGGTGCAAGCAGATGGGCGCTTCGCGACCGTGCTCGATGTGCAAGCCGGCAAGAGTGAAATTGTGGTGCAAGTCCAGGATACAAACGGCTATCGCGATGAAGTCAAACGTACGATCAACGTGTCAGGTACACAACTCTTTTTCATGGCCTTTGTCGACAGTGAAATGGGCCTATTACGCGGGAATGGTTATCTCGAAGGCGCGGGCATGAGTGATGCCCAGCAAACCTATAGCAAGGGACGGATTAGCTATTACCTGAAAGGTATGATTAAAGGCAAATACTTGATCACTTCGGCCTTTGATACCCGAACCCAGACCTTTGGTAATTTATTCAAAGATCTGGATGATTCCGAGACTGACCTTTTACTCACTAACCTCGATCCTGAAAAAGCCTATCCGGTCTATGGTGATGATGCCCAGTTGTTTAACGATGCCGAAGGCCAGGGTAAATTCTTCCTCGCCTTAGACAGCGACGAATTACAACTACTCATGGGAAACTATCCGGTGAACATTGGCAAAGGCAGACTAGCGAATTATCGACGCACCCTGTACGGCGGACATTTACAATATAGTTCGGCAAGCAAAACAACTTATAACGAAAGCGTTACTCAAGCAGAAGTGTTTGGCGCGGAAACCCGACTAGCCCATCAGCAAGACGAAATTTTGTCCACCGGTGGTTCACTATATTATCTAAGCCAACGCAATATAACCCCGAACAGTGAGCAAATCACCTTGAGTGTGCGTGACAAAGTTAACGGCAACGTGGTTAAAGAAATCGCCTTACAACAAGGCACCGACTATGAGATTAACTATGAGCACGGACGGATGTTCTTCCATCAACCTGTAGACCGTTATGGAATAGAAGATGAACTCGTGGATGTGAATGCAACCCTGGGTAATCCGGTGACTATCTTAGCCGATTATGAATACAAATCGGGGACGATTGATAAACTGGCCGCCGGTGGACGGGTACGCCAACAACTTGGAGATCATGTCGCTGTAGGGGCGACCGCCATCCATGACCAACTCTCCGCCGAGCGTTATCGTTTACAAGGCGTAGACGGTGAACTACGTTTCTTAACCGGTACCCGCTTCAGCGCCGAAGTGAGTCAATCCGAAGGTGTGGGCAGCGTGAAGAAGCTCAGTACCGATGGCGGATTAAGTTATGCCACTCAAGCAGCCGTGGCCACCGTGGGCAAAGCGTGGAAATTCACTGCGAAATCGGATCTCGGTGAATGGGTCGATGCGCCGAATCGACTAATCGCCGATGCGTTCATCACTCGTGTGGATGCGGGCTTTAGCTCCAGCAGTGAAAACAACGGTGGTCAACGCGATAACTACGGCTCGAGTTTGACATACCAGCTCACTGCACGCGATGTATTAAAAGCCAAATACGAACGCTCCGCAATAAACAGAACATCCATTACCCAGGCCAGCTCGATACTCTGGGAACACCGTCGTTTGAACTGGCGTTTAAGCAGTGAATTACAATCGCGCAATACCACCCTCAATGGCATTGATAATGAACAGATACTCAGCGCATTACGTTTAGAAAACGACATCACCCGTCGCTTCTCTACCTTACTCGAAGCGCAACAGGCTTTGCGTGGCAAAGAAAACAGTCAGTTCACTCTCGGTGCGAAATACAAACTGTTTAAATACCTCACCTTAAAAAGCAGCGCCACCGTGACCAATGACGACCGCAGTGCCGAAGCCGGGGCCAGTTATCAGGTCAATAAAAACCGCTTTTACATCAGCGAACGTGTTACCGAAGAAAGCGCGGGCCAACAAAATACCACCACCATCGGGGAAGAAACCGTTATCGGTGACAATACACGCGTGTATTCTGAACTGCAAAGAGAACGGGGGGACAAAGGAAAACGTGAGGTTTCATTGGTAGGTGTAGAGCAACGCTGGCTACCCAGCAAACGTTGGACCTTCCGGGTATTAGGCAATTACTCCACCGCCAGTTCAGCAAATGCCGACTTAAACGGCTTCACCGTAGGGGCTACAATGAATTACAAAGATGCGATTCGCTGGAATGTTTCTACCCGTAATGAAGTACGTCGTCAATGGGGGTCACAACGCCTACAGCAACTGCTCACCAGTAATAACGCGAGCATGAAACTCACGCCCAGCTTTACCATGATGGCAAAATGGCTCTACACCCGTACTGAAGACCTGGAGACTCAAACCGTGACCGCGATGTACAAAGAAGAAAGCATCGGTATAGCAATACGACCCATCCGCTTTGATCGGTTTAACGCCTTGGCACGCTATTCAATCCTCAGTGATCAAGACCCACAAAACGCAAACATCACCACCTTTGGCACCGAAGAGACGGTGAAGCACATTGCTGCAACTGACTTTAGTTTTGATCTTACCAAGCGCATCGAATGGGTGGAAAAACTCGCGTACAAACGCACGCGTTTTGAAGACCCCATTCGCGCCACGATTACCACTAACACCGTATTGTCAATCCATCGTCTGAACATCAATGTGTGGAGGAAGCTTGAACTTGGCGGTGAATTCCGGATTCTTTATCAACACGACACCCGCACTCGCAGAGACGGTTATCTCGCCGAGATTGGATTTAGGGCAACGAAGAACTTGCGCGTTGGTCTAGGCTATAACTTCACGGACTTCTCGGATAATATTGCATCAGAGAATAATTATTCCGTGCAAGGGGTCTTCTTTAGAATCCAAGGAATTTTGTAGTGGGCGAGAAAATTTTCATGGGCAATAAAAAAAGGCCTAGCATTTAATTTGCTAGGCCTTGGTATATGGTGCCGACACCAAGAGTCGAACTCGGGACCTACTGATTACAAGTCAGTTGCTCTACCAACTGAGCTATGTCGGCGAAGGTGGCACATTCTATAGGTATGCATCCCATTTCGCAAGCGCGATTTTTTACTTAAAGACTATTAGCAACTACCTGATATAACAGTAATATTATTAAATTGTTTGATTAGGTCTTGCCATTCTTTATCGGAAAAATCCTTTTCTTTATAAATAGAACTCTTAAGCCAAATATCGGCTTCTATTTTATAACGAATTTCCATTTTGGGCTTATAACCAATTTTCTCAATTTGATCCACGCGCCGTTCCGCGATGTGTTTTTTAGTATATAAACCAAGAGAAACAGAGTTTATTGGCTCAGACCGCCGCATCAGAACAACATCTTTAATGCCCTTCTCCTTAAGCTCTTCAACCTTTAACCGCGATAATGCTCGACTGCGCTCAGGTGGCAGGAAAACCCAGTAACCAATCGCTTCTTTTGTGGTTCGGTCATCCAAAATATTGGTATACGCACGCGTGCCAATCATTGCCGAAGCATCTTCCAATTCTTTCATTTTTAAAAAAGGCCCCACTTCGTAACAAACCAACTCCAATCTCCAAGGAGGAATCGCCTCACCTTCAGCAATATCTTGAGGATGTCTTATGTTTGAAGCATCTTCCTCTTCGTGCTCAGAAAGTCGTGTTTCGATCTCCTTGTTTGCATCGTGAGCATGTGGTTTTTTGTGCGATAAAGGGGAAGTAGAACCTAAGTGTTGATCATTAAATGTGGACTTTTCAATTGGCTCATTCACTAATTCAAGCATTGGTGCATGCTGTGTATACTCATCGAAATTAATTTCTTCGTGACTGGTATCAACAAACATCAGAACCAAATTGGCAAAAATGAGCACCCCGATAGGAATGCTCCATATTTTATTATCTTTAATCCATTCTATCATCATCAATTCTCAAACTTAAGCCTTCTAACACCAAATGTGGCGATAAAACAGTTTTTTCGTTGAGCAGTGCTTGTAATTTACTGGCATCTCCACCCGTTAAAATGCAGGTAATTTGTTGTTCATCAGCACGTAATTTGCTTAGTACTTTTTCAATCGTAGCCACAATCGCAATTAATGGCCCCTGAGTAACGGCGGTATCAGTGTCAGTCGCAAATATATTGAGTTGATCCAAATCCCCGCGTTCAACTTTAGTCGTTATACGTGCATTTGCATTTAAACCTTCCCACATGGTGAAAACACCTGGCAAGATTAAACCTCCTAAATGTTTCCCTGTACCATTAACGGCATCAATAGTTACGGCAGTTCCGCAGTTTACAACTAAAACAGCCCCTCTAACTTGTTGATATGCAGCAATAATTGCTAGCCAGCGATCAATGCCGAGCTGATCAGGATGAGTATATGCATTAATTACGCCATGGAATCTTGCTTGGGTTGTCAGAAAAACGGGTTTTAAACCATAGCGTTGCACGAGATGATCAGAAAAAAAAGCTTCCGTTTCATGACTCGCTACACTGGCGATATAGATTGATTCTAGTGTTAATCTAGCAGCTGGAAAGTTCTTAAAAAGATTAGCTTGCAAATTATTTCTATATAACTCACGAGAAAACCTCGATAACTGTGAACCCTCTTTCAAGACCCATTTTACCGCAGAATTTCCAATATCTATTAGTAGTTTCATTCTATAGTGTTTTGCGGCAGCTGATCTTTCGCTAACCTTAGACTAACCTCTCCAGAATGAAAAGCCTGTATTCCTTGCGTAGTTTTAACGAGTAACGCACCTCTTTTGTCCACTCCTTGAGCCATACCCTGCAAAACTCCCTCTTGAAAACTGATATCTATTATTTTCCCCTTAATATAATCAAGCGCTTCCCATCTCGCCCTATAATTTTCAAACCCATTTTGTTCATACTCCGTTAAAGTAACCATTAAAGATTGAATCAGTGCAGCTCCAATAACATTCCGAGATATTTTGACACTACTACAAGCAGCAATATCAGTCCAAGGCTGATCGATCTGTAGACTAGGCGTTTTTGGCATATCAACATTTAACCCAACCCCAATGACGACTTGTGCCGGTGCAGAAAAATCCCCCGCTGTTTCCAATAAAATACCTGCTAGCTTTCGACCGTGGTAAATCACATCATTAGGCCATTTGACTTTTACATCACGTAAACCCATAGAACACAAAGCTTCAGCAACGGCTATCGCGACAATCAGACTTAAGCCCTCTAAGGTTCCAAGATTTGCTTTAAAACGCCAAAGTACCGATAAATAAATATTAGACGCATAAGGAGAAATCCACTGACGCCCTCTTCGCCCTTTCCCTTTATTTTGGTATTCAGCTAAGCAGACATAGGACTTCTTTTGTTGCAGAAATATCTGTTTGAGTAAATATTGGTTGGTAGAATCAATCTCCGAAAATACTTCGAATTGATCAATGCATTGCCTAGATTGTTCAGATAATGCCTGGTAGATAAGCGTGTCATTTAATAATTCAATAGGTTTGGCAAAACGATAGCCCTTACCTTTTACTGCATGTACATCTATCCCTCTATTTCTAAGATGAGTGACTTGCTTCCAAACTGCGGCACGACTTATGCCAAGCTTTTCCCCTAAATACTCGCCTGAACGAAACTGACCATCCGCAAGTAATCGGGCCAATTCCACATATTTCACAATATAAGGCTAAAACACATAAAACTTCAGCACCTCCCGCTAACTAGATTCACGAAAAAATAAGCCACTGTTTTGTAGTGACTAGCGCCAGGGATAGCCCATAGAACGGAAAAATAATGACCCATTTCGCACCTAGCGGGAACAGCTGATAAAACTTATCCTTACTTGACATCAACAAGAATAATAGATATTTGCTTTTCGGAATCAACAGGCATAGTTACTTTTGTCTGCACCGTCTCTTTGCCAGCACGACTCACTGTTATCACATGCAAGCCTCGTGTTTTGTAAAAAATATCTGCATTGCCTGCGCTGTCAGTTTTTTTATTTTGATTGCCTGTTGACGACACCATGGCACTTTTAACTGCTATACCAGACTGGTCAGAAACATGAACTTTAACCATGTAAGGAGACCATTTACTACTAGCCCCCCACAGGCCGCATCCTGAAAGAAAGAACAATAGTGATCCAACTATTATCCAATTTTGAAATCGACTTAATCCAAGCATATTTTATTTTTTTCAACCTACTTATATTGTAACTACTCAGAGTTATTATTTTTTAAGAACACCGATAGTCAACGAACCATCGAATGACTCTGATGTTGTTATATACCTCGCATTCTAATATATTTTTTTAACTACACCAAACTTCTATTTGTTTTCTCTATTCTATTTCTCTCATTTTTGCCTAGGGAAGATGAACTAAATCTGAGCGCTAAACCGAAAACTTATTGCGTGCCCATCCCTAACCAAGCATCTCTCCGTTGATGTCTCTTATGGCTTGCAATAAGGTAACAAGTCGTTTCTTCAGCCGCTTGCAATTCACACTTAAAGGACATCAATTCATCTCGTCTAAATAAATCTATTATTATACTATTTCCAATAGCGAACCTATGCAGCTTGCGCTCATAGTTTTCATTGGTAATGAGCAATTTATTAAATGAAATAAGTATATCACCCGCAGAAATACCACACTGTTGCGCCGAACCCCCGTCATAGACATGAGTAACGTGAACTCCCAATGGGTTTGGCTGTGCTTTAATGCCGAGAGCAATCTTTAATAAATCATCAGGATTCGGGGCCGGCTTTCCACCAACGTCAGCTTGAGAAATAGCAGGCCTGCGCTTCAATTCAAGCCCAACATGCTCTAACAATTGCTCCAATGGTAATTCATTAACATCATAAAGATAGCGATGAAAAAATGCATGTACGGATACGTTTGTTTCCAGCTCTATAAATTTTTCAATAGCTCGTTCTGCAATGCCTTTTCCATCAACTAAATATTTATTCCATAGTCCTATCACAACACTATCAAGGCTAAACTTATCATCTGAAGAACTTCGGATATACAAATCTAAACACAGAGCAAACATAGCACCCTTTGCATAATACGAAACGATGGCATTTGGTGCGTTTTCGTCTTGCTTATAAAATTTCGTCCATGCATCGAAACTTGATTCTGCGATTGATTGTTTAAAACGGCCGCTATGTCGAATTACCCGTGTGATATTTTGCCCTAATAATTCCAAATAACTTTCGGGTGTGATTAAGCCACTACGAACTAAAGCGAGTTCATCGTAATAAGAGGTAACACCTTCAAACCACCAGAGTAATTCAGTATGAATTTCCGCTGAAAAATGCGATACCTGAAAGACTTCAGGTTTAATTCGTTTCACATTCCATGTGTGAAAATATTCATGACTACATAAGGCCAAAAACTGACGATATTTATCGCTTACCTTGTTAACGCCTTTTTGTGGCAAGTCTTCTCGACTACACAGCAGCGAGGTTGAATTTCTGTGTTCAAGCCCTCCATAACCTTCGCCGACAACCATCACCATGAACAAATATCGAGTCATGGGCGCAGGTTTCGTAAAAAACTGAAGATGATGCTCACATATCGTTTTGAGATCTGCCGCCAATCGAACTAAGTCTGCATCATGACGACCACTTAATATAATTTCATGAGGAATACCACACGCAGCAAACGCTACCGTGGTAAAAAGTCCCATTTCTACCGGACAATCAACTAATTCTGCGTAGTTGTTTGCGCGATATAAACCACAGCCGTATTCGTCAACATTAAGCGGTTCCAAGCCTGTCGCAATCTTCCAGCCTTGCTCTTTTGCATTGTTGTAAACAAAAATTTCTAACTCACAAACATAATCAGCAAAACCTTTCACCTGAAGAAACACAGATGTACCATTAAAATAACCATGCGAAGTATCAAGGTGCGCTGTTCGCACGGAAAGATCCCAGGCGTATACTTCGTATTCAATGGTTACAGGTGTGGAGGAAGGATCTAATTTCCAGGTTTGTTTATCTGTCTTTTTTGCCCTAATTTGATTTTGCTCAGAATACGCTTTTAACCAAACAATATTTTTAGCAAAATCTCTAATCATATAACTGCCGGGAGTCCAGGCAGGCAGCGTAAGCGTATGACCTGCTTTACTTGGACTATCGATTGTTATTTTTATATTGAATAGATGTGCAGATTTATTACTCGGAGAAATGTGATATTTTATTTTATCTTTACTTATCATTTCAGATAGAAATAGCTAACTGATTGAGTACAAAACAACGCAGATATGGAGCAAAAGATGAATACACTTTGTAGTTACCTATTTTTTTAATAAATTCATAATATTTGTATTGCCAATAATATCCGCTAATACATAAGCATTATCACCATCTTCATTCACGAGTTTAGGATCAGCTCCTTGCTCTAATAAGAGCTTTACCAAATTAGTATTGCCTTCACTGATAGCAATAAATAATGCAGTATATCCACTTTTTGATCTGGCGTTGATATTAGCACCATTTTTCAATAGAAGTTTTATAGTAGATAGCTTGCCTTTAGCAGAGGCCGCTATCAACGCGGTATCACCTGAGTCAGTTACGGCATTA
>JALUUH010000086.1 GCA_027021445.1 Gammaproteobacteria bacterium | reverse complement strand
CGCTTTCTGGTAGAATGCAGGCCATGGATATTACCCCAGTATTAGATGGTTTAAATGATGCGCAACGCAATGCTGTTTCCGCGCCTCCGATCAATATGTTAGTACTCGCTGGAGCGGGAAGCGGTAAAACGCGGGTGTTGGTTCACCGAATCGCTTGGATTGTACAAACGGAAGGCATTTCTCCGTACGGTATTTTATCGGTGACATTTACCAATAAAGCGGCGGCAGAAATGCGACAGCGTATTGAGGATTTGCTGGATATTCCTGCTCAAGGAATGTGGGTAGGCACTTTTCACGGCATTGCATTGCGAGTATTACGCGCACACCACGCCGAGTTAGATTTACCGAGAACATTCCAAGTAATCGATTCTGACGACCAATTACGTATGGTTAAACGGGTGATGCGTGAGTTAGAACTTGATGATGCTAAGTGGCCTCCCAAACAAGCGCAGTGGTATATTAATGGAAAAAAAGATGCGGGTTTACGGCCTAAGAGCATTGAACCCGGTTATGACCCGATGGAAAAAACATGGTTACGCGTTTATGAGGCATATGAGGTGGTTTGCCGAGGCGCGGGTTTAGTTGATTTTGCGGAGTTGTTATTACGTGCGCATGAGTTGTGGTTAAACCGTCCTGATATTCTCGATCATTATCGCAAACGTTTTAAGCACATCTTGGTTGATGAGTTTCAGGATACGAATGAAATCCAATATGCATGGTTGAGATTGCTCGCCGGTGAAACGGGAAAAATGTTTATCGTTGGTGATGATGATCAGTCTATTTATGGTTGGCGTGGCGCAAAAATCGAAAATATTCATAAATTTCAACGCGATTTTCCTGATGTGAAGTTACACAAGCTTGAGCAAAACTATCGCTCTACGGGTACTATTTTGCAAGCTGCCAATACACTTATTCGATTTAACGCTGACCGGCTGGGAAAAGAATTATGGACGGCGGGTGAAGATGGCGAATTAATAAAATATTACTCCGCATTTAATGAGCAAGACGAAGCACGGTTTGTCGTTGAAACCGTTGAACAATGGGTGGAGCAAGGAAATTTGCGACGTGATAGCGCTATTTTATATCGCTCAAATGCGCAGTCGCGAATACTAGAAGAAGCTTTGTTAATGCGCGGTATTCCTTATCGCGTCTATGGTGGTATGCGATTTTTTGATCGCCAGGAAATAAAAGATGCCTTGGCTTATCTGCGTTTAATCGCTAATCGGAAAGACGATGCGGCATTTGATCGAATTATCAATGTTCCGACCCGCGGGATTGGTGGGCGAACGGTTCAGCTTATTCGAGAAAAAGCCAATGAGAAACGCTTGAGCTATTGGGATGCTGCGGCTGATATCGTGGCAACAAAATCTTTACCCGCACGTGCATTAAATGCGGTTCAAGGGTTTGTTGAGCGGGTTTGTTTATTAGAACAAGGAATGGCTGAGTCAGATATTGGCGATATGTTACAGAATATTATTGATCAAACAGGTTTGATCGAACATTATAAAAAAGATCGCGGTGAACGTGGGCGTGCTCGAATTGAAAACCTGGCGGAGTTAGTAGGTGCAGCAAGACAGTTTGAAGCAGAAGATGCATCGGTTTGGAATATAGATGAACCAGAAGAAGCGGATAATGCGTCGGGCGAAGAAGCCACTGATGCACTGGCCAATTTTTTAGCTTATACCTCTCTTGAGTCGGGCGAATCTCAAGCCGGGCCGGGTGATGACTGTGTGCAAATGATGACCTTGCATACGGCGAAAGGATTAGAGTTTCCGTTAGTTTTTTTAGTGGGAATGGAAGAAGGCTTGTTTCCTCACGAGCGTTCGATGGATGACAGTGCTAAACTCGAGGAAGAACGTCGTTTGGCTTATGTGGGCATAACGCGCGCAAAACAACATTTATACTTATCCTCTGCGGAACATCGACGTTTGTATGGACGTGATACGCGTAATCGACCTTCACGGTTTATTGCTGAACTCCCTGCTGAAACACTCGCTGAAATTAGACCGCAGGTTAATGTATCAACTTCATCCGTATCGGTGAGTTCGAAGTCACCCGTATATACTGAGGAGTTGAACGGGCTTTCAATTGGCCAACGAGTGATGCATGGAAAATTTGGTGAAGGTGTTTTATTAAATGTGGAAGGATCCGGGGAGCACATCAGAGTGCAGGTTAATTTTACCAATGTAGGGCAAAAATGGTTGATGCTCGCTTATGCTAATTTACTGCCTGCTTGAGACTTTTGGGTTTCCGGTTAAAAAAAGAATTCACATCCTTGTGATTATTTCTGCTAACTTAAGCAAAGTTAGAAAGTAAATACCCATCTTCCGGGCGAGTTAGGCGATCCAAGCCTTCTGTTTCTTCCTTGAGCTTGGCCATTTTTTCTAGAATTCCGTTAACCGCAGTCTTCGGTGATTCTAGATTTGTTGTTTCCCTGGCCTGTGCTACTAAATCTTCTAAGTCCACTAGAAGATCTGATAAATCAGCAAATAATTTAGGTGGTGTTAAGGATGCAGCTTCCTGCTGATTAACCACTTCTGTTTGCTGATATAATTCGACGGCTTTATATTGCTTTTGAGATTGAAAGCTAGCGCTAAAGCTGGCGATTTCATTTGCATCGAATTTTAATTTCGACGCCTTTTTGAGTGCGGAATCCAAGTTTCCATACTCGAACTTATCGGCAACTGATTCGATATTCTTAATGAGTTTATTAATCGATTTTAATTCATCTTCGTCAAGATTTCCTTTAACGCTAAATTCAAACGAAAAACTTTTGTTTATATTACGTTCAAAGTCCATTGCATAGGCGTTACCGTTAGAATAATTAAATTGAGTGGTTTCAATGCTACTTGAGCGCTGAAGATTAATGGTAACCGTATCGCCATCTTTGGTTTTAATTTCAATGCTGGAACTTATGTTTTGGCTAAAACTTTCGTTTTTAGCACGTAAAGTTTCTGTTTGCATTTCAGATTCTACTTCAAATGGAAATTTATCGAGTGCTTTATTTAATTCTTTTTCGAGTTTTTCTAGTTCTGTTAATGGATTGTTATTTTTTGCGTTATTAAAACTGAAGTCTCGATGTGCGTTTTTCACTTCATCTTTTACCGCATCTTTTACTTGATTGATGGCATCGGTGTCACTGGTTTTTGGAGCGAGTTGTGCGACTGTTGAGTTCGCTGAATGGACAATTTTTGCTGCAGAGTCTTTAATGGAGTCATTTTGACCATACGCGGGCGTGGCTTGTTGGAATCTAGCCATACTGTCTTGCATACTTTGTAAGCGTTGCATAATACGGTTTGTTAAAAATGTGCGTACCGTATCCGGTTTGAATTCGTTTAAGAATAAGCGGTCTGCGCTAGTGCGCTTATCTTCCTCATTATTTGCTTTGCTTGTCGGTTCGTGATCAAAGCGACGTTGGGCTTCGTAATCAGAGAATCGATTTATAGTGTTGGCTACCTGCATGTTCTTGCTTCCATTTTTGTGCCCTACTTCTCAATTAGCGGGGTAAAGTTGTTGCTTACAACTCGATTGTCGACCAAGGAAAAATAAACTTTACAAAAAATTTTGGGTAAATGTTAGCAGCAAGTAAATATTGAAGAAAAGCCTAGTATTAATGCTAGAATTACATGGTGTAGAAAGGGCTTAATGGACGACACAGTCCTAACTGAGATGGATTGAAATTTGAGCAAGTAATTTGTCTTTGTCCAGGGGTTTATTGATTTGCGTGATGGCGCCTGAAGTTTCCGTTTTATGAGGGTTGAAATCGGTGGCCTTGTTAGTGATGAGGACAATAGGGGTGTTACTAAAGGCGTGATTACTTTTAATTAGTTTGCTGGTTTGGTAACCATCAAGATCCTCGCTGAGTTCGGTGTAAATGAATATTAGATCGGGTTGGTAATCAATCGATTTGGATAATGCATCAAACCCGTCATTTGCGGTATAAACTTGATAGCCTAATGTTGTCATCAGTTCGACCGTTTTTTTTCGGTTCTGACGGTTACTTTCCACAAGCATGATTTTGTACGTGTGGTGAGACAGTGGTTTAACGGGGCTTTTTTTCATATTTAATGCAGTAATGTCCCAACTATCGGCCATATATGGTTTTATGCGGTGAAACACTTAGGAATGGGTACACGACAATCCAACAAGGGCTGGTGATGTTATTTGTGTCGGTATCTATGCGAATAACTTAAGCGTGTTATTTTTAGTGTTTTATTGATACTCGACTCCTGGGGTATAATCCTAAAATCCAAGTAAGTTATTGGGTTTTATTGACGATTCGCGGAGTAAGGGTTAAACACATGAGCGAGTTTAGGTTAGGGGTTTTAATGGATCCCATTGAACAAATTAAGCCGGTGAAAGACAGTTCCTTTGCGATGTTGCTCGCGGCCCAAAAACGCGGTTATTCCACTTATTATATGCAGCAAAAAGATCTTAGCCTGCGGGATGGCAGAACGTGGGCGCATTGGCAAAAAATCAAAGTAAAAGACGACTTAAGTTCGTGGTTTGAAGTACTGGATTCTGGTTACTCTCCATTAGATGACTTTCTAGATGTTTTGTTAATGCGCAAAGACCCACCGTTTGATATGGAGTATGTTTATTCCACTCACTTGCTGGAGCTTGCGGAACGGCGTGGTGTATTAATGGTCAATAAGCCGCAAGGCTTGCGTGATGCGAATGAAAAGTTGTCAATCGCTTGGTTTCCGCAATGTTGTACCCCCATGTTGGTTTCTCGCCGCATGGAAGAATTGAGCGCATTTGTTGCGCAACACGGTGATGTTATTGTGAAACCACTGGATATGATGGGTGGGGCTTCGATTTTTCGAGTATCGGTGAATGATCCCAATCTTTCGGTCATACTTGAAATAATGACGCGTATGGAAAAGCAAATGATTATGGCGCAAAAATTTATTGCAGAAATATCAGAGTACGGAGACAAGCGAATTTTACTCGTAGATGGGAAACCAGAACCTTATGCCTTGGCCAGAATTCCTAAAAAAGGTGAGACTCGAGGTAATCTAGCTGCGGGTGGGAGAGGCGAGGGCGTTGAACTCACTGAGCGAGATCACTGGATTTGCGAGCAAACCGGGCCACTGTTATCTGAAAAAGGATTTATGTTTGTGGGTTTAGATGTGATTGGTGATTATCTGACTGAAATTAATGTTACTAGCCCAACATGTATTCGTGAATTAGATCGCTTACATGACTTAGATATTGCGGGGGACTTAATGGACGCGATAGGGCGGAAGTTGAGTTAATAATTTTGTTATCTCATGTTATTAAATGCTTATACCTTGCTGTATTGCTTTTAGTCGGTTGTGACAAAGCGGATCAACAGCACAGTGTACACAAAGAAGAGTTTCTCGCTTTTGGAACGCTGGTTAATATTGTTATTTATGGTGAATCTGAGCAAAAAACCCATGCAGCAGTAAAGTTAGCCATGGAAGATTTCAAGCAAATGCATCAGGCTTGGAATCCGTGGGGACAAGGAATGTTGGGAAGCATTAATCAAGCATTCGCAGCGGAAAAAAGTATAGAGATAGATGCCTCAATAAGCGAATTATTGCTGCGGTCTCGTTTATTCAATAAAACGTCTCACGGTTTTTTCGATCCTGCTATTGGCAGTCTCATTAAATTATGGGGGTTTGAAGAGAGTGAGTTGAGCGTAAGCACTCCTCCTTCTAGTGCAAAACTTACGCAATATTTAGCACGTCCCCCGCGGTTGTCTGATGTCGAAGAAAGTGATTTAACGATACGCAGTATTAATCCGGCGGTGATACTTGATTTTGGGGGGGTCGCCAAGGGGTTTGGTGTTGCCCAAGTAGCCGATCATTTGAAAAATGCAGGCTTTAAGAATTTTATCGTTAATGCAGGGGGGGACTTGCAAGTTGTTGGCAGCAAAGGTGAAAAGCCATGGGTTATTGGAATTAGACATCCGCGAGATAATGGGATTCTCGCATCGATAAAAATTGTGGGCGAAGATAGCGTTTTTACCTCGGGTGATTATGAGCGCTATTTTATGGCGGGTGGAAAGCGTTACCATCATATCCTTAATCCAAAAACTGCAAGACCCGCCCGCGATTTTCAATCGGTTACCATCGTTCATCCCGACGCTGCTTTAGCGGATGCAGCGGCAACGGCATTATTTGTAGCAGGAAAAGATAACTGGGTATCCATTGCTAAATCGATGGGTGTTCAGCAAGTGATGTTGGTTGATAGTTTTGGTGATGTTTATATTACACCTCAGTTACAGCAACGAATAAGATTTAATGATGATGCTCGTTGGGTCAAAAAAATAGTGAGTTTGCAATGACCGTTGGTGATAAGTTTGTATTAAGTGGTGCCGTCTTACTGATCATATGGTCTTATTTTTTCTTTTGGGCCGGGGGTGGTGCTCTGGGGCAGCAAGCTTCCGTGTTGTTGAAAGGTGTTGCGATGAAAACATTATCCCTCAAGCATTATCAAATACTCGAGATAGATGGCTTGCTTGGAAAAAGCAGAATTGAAGTGCGTGATGGGGCGATTCGGTTTGTAACATCGCCTTGTAAGGGAAAGCAGTGTATTCATGCGGGAGAGATTAATAAGAGTGGCCAGATTATTGCCTGCTTGCCCAATGGCTTGAGCCTCGTAGTTGAAGGAGGAATGCAATATGACGCGATTAATTTTTAACGCTGTGTTTTTTGTAAAAACCTCATTTCTGGCGTTGACCTTGCTCTTGTCTATTAAGCCTAGGAAAGCGAGGCGTGTGAGTTTTGAAAATTAGCTTGTCTGTCTCTGATGAAGATTATCGTATTGTGGGTCTTGCGGTCTTAGCGATTATTATACATATTTTTGAAAGTGCAATACCTAGCCCGCTACCGGGAATAAAGCCTGGCTTGGCTAATGTCATTACCCTGGCCGTTTTTTTTCTATTTGGATTGCGATTTGCTGTTTGGGTAACTGTATTACGTGTGCTGGTGGGAAGTATTGTTGCGGGTACTTTTTTGTCGCCTACTTTTCTGCTTAGCGCATCAGGCGCGTTTTTCAGTATTCTAGTTTTATACCTTGTTTATCAGGGACGCGGGCTTGGTTTGTCTTGTGTAGGAGTGGCAGTATTGGCCAGCATGGCGCATATAAGTGGCCAATTTTTAGTGGCGTACCTGGTGTTTATTCAACATGAGGCCATTTTTTATTTGCTGCCCGTATTATTAACGGTAGCACTTTTTTTTGGTTTGGCGACGGGCTTGATTGCCAAACAATTAGTCATGAGGGCTGAGAAAGAAATTGAATCAAGTGCTCGCCCTTAATCCAATGAAAAATGAGTCGGATGTTGATCGCTTAGGCTTGATGCTTATTTTTGCCACGGCTTTTCATTTGCTTGTGATACTGGGAATTAGTTTTGTTACGGATGATGTAAAAGAGGAAGCTAGTATGGTTCCAAGCCTTGAAGTAACGCTCGTTAAAAATAAAAGTTTTGCTGATTTAGACGATGCGGATTATCTTGCCCAAGTAAATCAAGAAGGTGGTGGCGATACACAGAAAAAACTCAGGCCGGAAACCATTTTTGAATCACTGTTACCTCTTGAGCAGCCCGAGCTTACTTCTTTAAATCCTCCTGCATTGCAGCCAGCGCCAAAACAACCCAATTCACGAACCGAGCTATTAACCACCGAGCATGCACAGGAAAAAATAATCGCGGAAACACTGCCAGTGCAAAAAACGAAGTCTGAGCAGTTGAGTGCGGTTGAACTTATTAGTCGAAGTATGGATATAGCAAGTTTAGAATCTGAGATTGGCCAAACTGTGCAAGCTTATTCTAAATTACCGCGTAATAAAATTATTACGGCACGGACTAAAGAGTACTTATATGCCAGTTATATGAATTCGTGGCGACAGAAAGTCGAGCGAATCGGAAATTTGAATTTTCCTGCGGAAGCAAAAAAAAACAAGCTTTCCGGTGAATTGATTTTAGATGTGATGTTGAAAGCGGATGGAACAATTTATGAGATTGAAGTGGTACGGTCGTCAGGTCATTCGGTGTTGGATAATTCAGCCATTCGAATTGTGCATTTGTCTTCACCCTTTGCGCCATTCTCGCAAGCCATGAAAAAAGAAACAGATATTCTACACATCATTCGAACTTGGAAGTTTATTGGTGGTAAAGCCATTACAGCACGTTGAAATGTGCTGAACTAAGGAGCCTTGATTCAGAATATGATAAAAGAGCAAGCGTTTGAAAGTTTAACTGGGAAGTTTTTAATTGCGATGCCCGCTCTTGCAGACCCAAATTTTTTTCAAAGTGTAACGTTCATTTGTGAGCACAATGAGGAAGGAGCGATGGGCTTAATGATTAATCGTGAAACTGAGGATGTGACTGTTGGCGAGGTTATCACGCAGTTAGGATTAGATTGGCCGGAACAGAATATTGCTGATAAACGTGCTTTTTTAGGAGGGCCAATGGATACAGATAGAGGCTTCTTAATCCATTCCCCGGTGGGTAACTGGGAGGCAACCATTGCGGTTGATGACGCAGTGAATGAGCCATTAGGTATTACTTCTTCGCTGGATATTATGCAGGCTATCGCACAGGGTGATGCGCCTAGGAAAATGTTGCTAGTCCTGGGTTATGCGGGTTGGGGGCCAGGACAGCTTGAGCGCGAGTTAGCGCAAAATGCATGGTTGAGTGGCCCAGGTAGCCAAGAGATATTATTCGATACTCCATGTGAAGACAGAAGAGTAGCGGCGGCGGCATTACTCGGTGTTGATTTGTCGCTATTATCCAGTGATGTGGGGCATTCTTAGGAGGCTGTCCGAGAACAGACTCCTAGTATTGATAGGTGTGAAAGGTGGCTGATTCCATTCGTGTGGTATTGGGCTTTGATTATGGTACTAAGCGTATCGGTGTAGCGGTAGGGAATGCGATAACGGCGACAGCAAGCCCATTGCCGGTGTTAAAAGCCATGGATGGGGCGCCGAAATGGAAACAGGTGACCCTACTTATCGCGGATTGGAAGCCGGATGCCCTTGTTGTTGGTTTGCCACTGCACGATGATGGTAGTGACAGTCATTCGACAAAAGGTGCAAGACGTTTTGGAAATCGTCTCAATGGGCGATACAATCTACCCGTGTTTTGGACGAATGAGCGTTTAAGTTCTCACCAGGCAGGGCTGACTCAGAAAGAAGATAATAAAATATATGGAGATGTTGGATTAGATAGCTTGGCCGCAAAATTAATTGTAGAATCTTGGTTGAGGGATGGTCAGTGAATAAGGATAATAAATGACACAGTATTTAGATGTTGAAAAAAAAATTAAAAGCCTAAGCCACGATTTACACGAATATATTGAGCAGCGCCAACTCGATGATGTATTAATGGTTGGAATTCATACGGGCGGGGTGTGGGTTGCGAAACGTCTTTATCAAAGCCTAGAATTAACAAGTCAACTCGCAGAACTCAATATTTCTTTTTATCGAGATGATTTTACCCGTATAGGCATGCATCCGCAAGTGCAGCCTTCAAAATTACCGGCAACGGTTGATGGTCGCCATATTATTCTCGTTGATGATGTATTATATACTGGGCGAACTATTAAAGCGGCTTTGCATGAGATATTTGATTATGGGCGACCTGCTAGCGTGGCACTGGTGGTATTAATTGACCGTGGAGGTAGAGAATTACCGATCCAAGCAGACTTTGTGGGTAGAAAGGTTGTGCTTGAAAAAAACCAACAGATAAAACTAACCGGCCCAACACCGCTAGAACTTAGTATTGTTGACGCTAGGGCGGATCGCTAATTAATATGACTGTGCTGTTGAGTTCACGCCCTAAGCGCTGAGAGGTCTTATTTTATTTTCAGCTGTGATCATAACCAGGAAGTGTAAGTAGATAAAATGGGTTATAGAAATAACGTTCAATTAACACCCGATAAACGCTTAAAGCACTTTTTATCAATCGAAGGCTTACCTCGTTCCATTCTTGTTGAAATTCTTGATACCGCTGAAAACTTTGCCCAAGTGGGTGAACGCGCCATTAAAAAAGTTCCTATCCTACGTGGTAAAACGATTGTTAATTTATTTTTTGAGAATAGCACGCGTACACGTACTACTTTTGAACTTGCCGCAAAACGATTATCCGCCGATGTGTTAACTATGAATATTAGTACATCAGCCACTTCAAAGGGTGAGTCCCTCTTAGATACGCTGAATAATCTAGAGGCCATGCAAAGCGATATGTTTGTTGTACGGCATGCGAGTAGCGGGGCGGCATATTTTATTGCTAAGCATGCACCGGATCATATTAGTGTTGTTAACGCAGGTGATGGGTGTCACGAACATCCTACCCAAGCAATGTTAGATATGTTTACAATACGGCGTCATTTTGCAGATTTTTCTAAGCTGAAAATTGCGATTGTGGGAGACTTGCATCATTCAAGAGTTGCGCGTTCGCAAATCCATGCATTGACCACATTAGGTGTTAATGAAGTCAGAGTGATTGGTCCGAATACATTAATTCCCAATGAAATGAGTAAGCTTGGCGTGCATCTCTACCATGATCTTTGTAAAGGTTTGCGTGATGTCGATGTTGTTATCATGTTACGTTTACAGAAAGAACGAATGGATGGAGGTTTTTTACCTTCGGAAAAAGAGTATTTTCAAACGTTTGGTTTAACCGAGCAAAAGCTCTCATGTGCTAAACCCAATGCGATTGTAATGCATCCCGGCCCTATTAACCGTGGAGTCGAAATTGCCTCGGAAGTAGCGAATGGAAAGCAATCAGTTATTTTGCAGCAAGTGACTAATGGTATTGCCGTAAGAATGGCGGTAATGTCAATGACCATGGGTAGTCATTTAGCGGCGGAAAATAAATCATGAAAATAAAAATAGAAAATGCTCGGGTAGTTGATCCGGCGAACAATGTAGATCAAATGACCGATCTGTATATTGCGGATGGAATGATTGTTTCTCTAGGCACGGGGCCAGAGGGATTTTCAGCAGATAAAGTGATTGATGGAAAAGATCAAATTGTTTGTCCTGGTCTTGTCGACATGCGTGCACGACTACGTGAACCGGGTTTTGAATATAAAGCAACTATTGCGAGTGAAACACAGGCTGCCGCAGCTTCAGGAATTACCACTTTATGTAGCCCGCCCGATACCATCCCGGTTATTGATACGCCCGCAGTAGTCGAGTTAATCCGGCATCGCGCGAGTGCGGCGGGGTTTGCCAAAATAGTGGTTGTCGGAGCTCTCACAAAAAATCTGGCTGCGAAAAAAATAAGCGAAATGTACGCACTCAAAAATGCTGGCTGCGTAGGTGTTGGTAATGCATTAAAGCCAGTGGCTGATGGCTTGTTAATGCGTCGTGCGATGGAATATGCGGCGAGCCATGATTTAACGGTTTTTTTATATGCCGAAGATGCCTTTTTACGCGGTGATGGGTGTGCCCATGAAGGGCAAATGAGTGTGCGACTGGGATTGTCGGGTATTCCAGAAATTGCCGAAACGGTTGCCGTTTCCAGAGAGTTAGCGCTGATAGAATTGACAGGTGTTAGAGCGCATTTTTATGGATTATCGACTGCGGTGAGCGCGCGCATGATCAAGCGTGCACAGCTTGAAGGTTTACCCGTGACCGCAGATGTTGCTATTAGCCATTTGTATATGGCTGATATTGATATTGGAGAATTTGATACGTTTTATAATGTAAGGCCGCCTTTTCGTTCGCAGCGCGATCGAGAGGGCTTACGTGCTGCAGTATCCGAACATACGATTACTGCGATATGCTCGGATCACCAGCCGCACGAAGAGGATGCGAAACTAGGCACTTTTAGTGATGCTGAACCCGGTATATCTTGCCTGGAAACTTTATTGCCGTTGGTGCTGAGGTTGGTCGATGACAAGCTGGTTTCTTTGTCCGAAGCTATTGCGAGCATAACCCATAAACCTGCTGATATTCTTGGCATTAATGCGGGAACCTTAGGCATTGGAGAGGCGGCGGATGTTTGTATTTTTCATCCACAAAATGACTGGCGGGTAACAAAAGAAAAAATGTGGAGTGAAGGCAAGAATACTCCCTATATTGGTTGGGAGTTTTCTGCGAAAGTAAGTTACACATTATTAGATGGTCGTATTGTTTATCAGGATCGTCTGTAGCGGGTAATCAATGTTTACTTGGGTTGATGCGGAAATACAAGGATTTAAAAACTATCCTTCAGTAACGATTCTCGATCTTCAACTTAGAGCGGATGCTAAAAAATTAAGTGCGCTTTGTTTTTTTCTGTTGAGACTTGCGGATGATGAGCATGAGATTAAAGCCTATGCGATGCAGTTTAATCAAGCATTACAGCGACTACGACTTTATATTCCTTGGTTGGATGAAGGTGTAATAGACAAGCTTTCATCAACTACTTTTGTAAGGCTGTCGGAGCCAGTGTTTTTTGGCCCGGTATTTTCGCGTAGAAATGATGGAATAAATATTGTAGTTTGTGATGAAGTGGGTATGGGTTCGGCTATTTTTTTGGCGGAATATTTTAAAACAAATAAGCTTGCAAAAAATACCTATTTGTTTTTTGCGGCCAATGAAAAATTTAGCTTTACCCCTATTCCTTCTCAATTTATTACCTCATTTCTGCCAGGACATGTTATCGCTTCGATGCCATTGATGGAGGATTGGGGGATATTATGTAGATTATTGAGTCCAGGTCTTCCGGGTTGTTTTGATGAGAGTGTTGATTTGCTATTGTCTATGGTGGTTGAGCATGTTAGTCAGCGGCAAGAACAAGATATTTACATTGAGTTAATGGGTATCTCTGAATTTGTTGAAAAAATTCAATTTCAAGAAAATTCTAGCCGCGTTAGTCTGATGAAAACATCGTTAGTACGCTACCAATACTAACTATTTTTATACTTAAGGTTATAGTTTTTATGAGTGTAGTAACTAAGATAGCTGAAATTAGGTCTGAAATTAAGCAACTAGAAAAAAAATATGATCGTGTCGAGGGGTCGGTAAAACTCATTGCTGTAAGCAAAACGAAATCGGTGGCAAGGATTCGGGAAGCATATCATGCTGGTCAGAAATATTTTGCTGAAAACTATGTACAGGAAATTTTTGAAAAATATTATGAGTTAACAGATATCGATATTGAGTGGCATTTCATTGGCCCCATTCAATCGAACAAAACAAAAAAAATTGCAGAGCTTGTCCACTGGGTGCATAGCATTGATCGAATAAAAACAGCGAAACGTTTGAGTGATCAACGACCGCATGATTTGCCAGATTTAAATATATGTTTACAGGTGAATGTGAATGCTGAGGCGACGAAAGCGGGGTTTTCATGTGCTGAAGTTTTATCTGCGGCAACAGAGATAATGCGTTTTCCCCGGTTATGCTTGCGAGGATTAATGGCTATCCCTGAGCGTACAGAGGATATAGATTTACAGCGGAAGAGCTTTTCCATTCTACGTGAGTTAAAGAATGCGGTTCAATCCCAACTGGGTGTTGAATTGGATACATTGTCAATGGGAATGTCTTCTGATATTGAGGCGGCCATTGCTGAAGGAGCGAGCATGGTGCGAATCGGAACTGGTATTTTTGGGGCGAGAGATTATGAAAAATTCTAAAATTACATTTATTGGTGCTGGCAATATGGCTACAAGCTTGATCGCAGGTTTGGTCAATGATGGATTTAATGCTGCGCAAATTTCCGTATGTGATATCGATGAAAAAAAATTGTCGCACCTAGCCTCGCGTTTTGCGATTAATACCCATATTGATAGTTCGAAACTGATAGCAGGTTCAGATGTAGTTGTGCTTGCTGTCAAGCCGCAAAGCATGCATGCAGTTATCGAATCGATTGCCGGTTCGGTTCAGTTGAACTCCCCTTTGTTGATTTCAGTGGCCGCCGGTATTTGTGTGACCGACTTGAATCGTTGGGCAGGCGGGGGTATTTCTATCGTTCGTGCGATGCCTAATACACCTGCTTTGCTGCAAACGGGGGCAACAGGTCTGTATGCGAATATCGCTGTTAACCAAGAGCAAATAGGCTTGGCTGAAAATATAATGCGCGCCGTTGGGCTGACCGTTTGGGTTGAAGAAGAGAGTATGATGGATGCGATTACGGCATTATCCGGTAGCGGCCCAGCATATTATTTTTTGCTGATGGAAGCGATGGAAGCGGCAGGTGTTAAGCTGGGTTTGTCAAAAGAAGCTGCACGCCTGTTAACGCTACAAACGGCTTTAGGAGCTGCTAAAATGGCGCTTGAGAGCAATGATAGTCCGGCCATTTTACGTGAAAAAGTAACCTCGCCAGGTGGAACCACTGAAAGTGCATTAAAAGTATTAACTGAGGGAGAATTTCACGGTTTATTGGCTGATGCACTCAGTGCCGCTAATCATCGGTCGCAAGAGCTGGCGCAACAATTTGGAGAAAGTTAATGGGTAGTATGTATTTTGCTAACGCGGGTACCTTTTTAATCCACACTTTATTTGGGTTAGTATTATTGGTCATATTGTTGCGATTTATGATGCAAATTGTACGTGCAGATTTTCGTAACCCGGTATCACAGTTTATCGTCAAAGTGACAAATCCTATTTTGAAACCATTGCGCAGAGTCATTCCAGGGTTTGGCGGTATTGATCTTGCGGCTTTGCTTTTGTTGGTAATTGTTCAGGCATTGGAGCTTGTTTTAGTCGCCCTGATACTGGGAGCTGTCATACATCCTGCTGGGCTATTCGTATTGTCGATTGCTGAGTTAATGGATCTTGTCGCCAAGGTATATTTATTTGGAATACTGATTCAAATTATTATTAGCTGGGTAAATCCTAGTACCTATAATCCAGTGATAGGTATTCTGCACTCAATTAACGAACCGCTATTAAGTCGAGCACGAAGAATAATTCCTCCTATATCTGGTTTTGACCTTTCGCCTATTTTGGTCATTGTGGGTTTGCAGTTAGTTACGATGTTAGTCATCGCTCCGGTGACTGATTTTGGTCGCTCGCTTACGTAGATTGAAATCCATAATAAAGAGCGGAGAAAATTCATTTCGTGTAAGTAGCTTTGTTCTATGATTCTTTGAACTTGAGAAGAAATTTTTATTCGAGGTCTTGAAATACGGAATAAATGTGCAGTTGAAATATGCCTGCACAATTATTCTCCCACCCTTTGGCTCCCTTGCATTTTGCAGGGGGAGTTTTTTGCTAGAATCTGCGGGTAATAATGTTTTCAAGTTTTCGTCTTACGGTGTGCCTGACGGTGGGCGCATAACCTAGACGAAATAACATCTGAACAGTGTGGCCTTTTGGTATTTTAAGTAATTTGAAAAACCGCTTTTGTAGAGTGCTCATATCATCATACTCCTGAAGGATTTGGCTTAAGGGCTGCATTGCTAACCCCAGCTCAGTGGCTTTTAAGTGAACTCTTGCATAGGTACGGCCAATGAGTATTTGCTCTTGTCTCGTATTATTTTTGGTGGTCAACCATGCCCAGGCCATTGCCGAGTCCGCTTGCATTTGGGTGAGGTTTATCGCCTCTTTGGAAAATGCTGATTTGTCGTTCATCGCTTTATGACGAGTAACAAAAAAAGTCTCTGCGATGGCTTTCTTAATACCTGATACTCCTGCTTGATCTATACTTAAGCCATCGCGATATTGCTCTAGTTCGGCATCGTTAAAACGAAACATCTGTAAGGTTTCATCGTTTCTTCGATGGTCTTCAGTTTCTATTTGCATTGCGCTATTTGTGATGCTGGAAATTGTTTTTAATAGTCGTGGATCATTAGTGAATGACAGTGACGAGACATCTTCGTACAAAGCAAGTGTTAATTGGGTGAGTATATCAGTGGATATTGGCTTGTCGTCATACTTGCGTTTGTTGGAGACTCTGTCGAAAATGGAATTAAATAGGTGGTCAGGCTCAGCAATTTTGCTTTTAATGATTTGAATATGGGCAATAGGTTTGTCACTGACCAGCGTGTTATCGAGCATTCCTTGAGGAAAATAGTGAATATCTATGAGATAACCATAATATCTCGCAGCGAGATCGAGTAATTCGATAAATGCACCGTGGGAAATATGTATTTGCCGTGCATATGGATCGGTCTCAGGCAACAGACGATCTTGATCAATATAAAGCTCAAATTCTAATGGACTTGTGAGTTTTACCCACCAAGGTTGTATATTATGTGCGTTGGGGGCGAGAATTGCATAGGACAAAATGAGTAAGCGTATATCTGCTTGTGTTTTGCTCTTCGCATGCCAGCCATCCAATGCCGTAAATGGTTTTGCTGCACATCCTGATAATATACTAGGTAGTATGCTTACCATTCCACTTGCGTTTATGATTTTTATGAAGTTTCTTCGATCCACTTATGTGCTCAGTCGTGAGTCTAGTTAACGAGGGATACTGTTACTTTGCCTTAGTTTTCTCGATATGCCCAGTGCCAAGGTTCGTAGCTAATGCCATGTGGGTTGTTTTTGGGATAGGATAAGTGAAATGAAAATAAAGCAGCATTTTTTTCTAGCCAACTAAAAGCGGCGGTGTTTTCAAACTCTAGTGCAAGCACTCTGCAGTCATTTGTCGTTAAATCAAGTGCTCGGCCTGTATGATGCTCGCTGTAACCAGGGGCTGCTGATATTTTCAATATATCCTCTATCCGTTCACCTTTGTCGAGTTTTGATTGAATGATTTCAATTTGTCTATTCACTGAGCGAAAAACAGAGACTATGTTGATGGTGATTCCATCTTGTTCTGCTTGTGCTTTCATTTGACTCCAGGGTTTTAACGCGTTTTGTGCAATTTTTTGCGGTCTATCATAAATGTCAGAACCTACATCACATAAATCAGTAGATTCGGTTTGCAGGGTAAGCTTTGTTTTTTGCGCATAATCCTTGGGGATTCCGAGGTCGATATGTGCGGTTTCTATAAGCTGCTTATAAGCTGTCATGATGAGTGAGAATCTCCATGGGTGGAAGTTTGTTACCAGGATTATCCTAATTCATAGTGAACCGCTAAGGAGCACTGCGGATTTTAGGATTATAGCTTCATCACGGGTTTTTGTTAATATACCTAATTAATCTACAGCAGCTCCCGCTAACTAGATTTACGGAGGAATGGGTCACTGTTTTGCAGTGACTAGCGCCATGGAACGGAAAAATAGTGACCCATTACGCACTTAGCGGGAACAGCTGATTAATCTACGATAAACCGAACTAGTATATATTCATGAAAAAAATCGCAATATTTGTTGATGTACAAAATATTTACTACACTACGCGCCAGGCCTATGGACGGCAATTCAATTACAAAAAACTTTGGCAGCGTGTTAGCAACGAGGGTGAGATAGTGGAAGCAAATGCTTATGCGATACATCGTGGTGATGATAAGCAATTGAAGTTTCAAAATGCGCTAAAGCATATTGGTTTTACGGTAAAGCTTAAGCCGTATATTCAACGCAGTGATGGCTCGGCTAAAGGTGATTGGGATGTAGGCATAGCTATCGATGTGCTTGATGTCGCGCAAAAAGTGGATACGGTGGTCTTATTGTCTGGTGATGGCGATTTCGGTTTATTGTTAAATAAAATCAGGAGAGATAACAATGTTACCGCAGATGTTTACGGCGTGCCTGCGCTTACTGCCAATTCGTTAATTGATGCGGCGAGTATCTATCATTGTATTGATGAAGATTTGTTGATGTAAACCGTGGATGAATTTATAACACTAGTTTGTGCGTTTTAGCAAGTAGCCTGAGAAGTTAATAAATTCAGTGTCGTTATTCTTTGTAATCTGAATGGTTTCATTATAGCCCGTGCCTACACCGGCGATACGTGCCTGGTTTTCATTAAGAGGGATAATGGGAAGTTGAAAATGGAGAGGAAACCAAAAAGGAAGTTTATGTTCAAATACCAGTATTTTGTTTAGTATTTTTATTTTTCCATTTTTGACTTCATATAGTTCAGATAATTCATCGGAATTTGTGAGTTCATATTCTCCAATGCGATTTCCCCAGGAGGTATTAATATTAGCTGTATGCGTTAAGGCTTGACCAAACAAAAATTGGGTGCCTTTGTAATAGCTGATTAAATAATTTAGGCCTTCTATTTCAACGGCGGTGACTTTTAAATCGATAATCCAATCCAGTTTAAGAGGGAGCATGCCAAATATTCGGTATTCTATGGTGAACCATTTATTTTCACTATTGTTGAGTTTGAAGTTCCAGCCCATTACGTTAGCTTTAAGATGTTGGTTCTCGGTTTGCAAAGTAACGAGTCCTATACGAGTCGCGTATCGCTGAGCAAATTTTGTCGTTGTAAATAAGGGTTTTTCATCATTAAGTTCGCTGATTTTGATTGCTTCAATGCCATGCTTTAGTTTTAAGTATTGAGTGACGATTTGATTACTGATTTCTTCTACCGCGCGAAAGCTTGTTGAGTCATTTGCGATCACAACTACAGAGACATCGTGTTCTGGCATGAGAACGATCCGACTGCGATGGAATAGGCTTGTTCCATATCGATGAATGACGAGGCCCGCATTATTTATTTTTGTGCCACCTAATGACCAGCCTAGTCCTATTTTTTTTTCAATATCTAAGATAACGTTGGCGTTCTGAACGCGTAGCATTTCATTTTTGGAACTTGGGTTTAGAAAATGATTTTTTTTTGTTGATAGGAAAAACTGGGCGAGTTTTCCTAAATCTTCAGCGTTGCTATATAAACCTAATGCGGGCGTATCTCTTGGCTGTAAGAATTCTTTTTTTTCACCCTCTTTGTAATTGAGTGAGAGTTTTTTTCTATGCTTCATTTGTGGATAGAAGCCAGTATTAGATAGCTCCATTGCTGGCAATACATTTTCGTTGATAAAATTTTGGTAGGTTTTGTGGGAAAATTTTTCGATAATAATACCGAGTAACGAGTATCCAATATTGGAATGGCTGTATAGTGTCATCGCGGGATAGGGCGAAGGCTGTGAAAGAGCATGTTGTATGGAGGTATGGAAATGTTCAGGGGCGGATGACCACATTCCTTTATGCTTAGCATTGGCGAGACCTGAGTGATGTGTAAGCAAGTCTCTTACGCTGATTGAACGGTCAAGAAATGTTGAGTTACTTATTAATACTTCGGGAATGAGTGTTGCTATTTTATCATCAAGGTTGAATTTTTTATTTTGTATAAGATGCATAATTGCCGTGGCGGTAATCAAGGTAGTGAGTGACCCTATTGCATAGACGGTTTCTGAATCAGCAAGTAGCTTTTCTTTTTTATTTGAATAGCCAAAGCCTTTTTGCCATACGGTATTTGAATTATCGACGAGGCTAAGGCTTAAGCCTGGAATGTCTTTTTCATCCATTTGCTCTTCAATAAAGTCCGATAGATATTCGGTCATAAATTGCAAGTCTTTATCAGAATATGTCAGGGCAGATGAGCTATAGAAAAACAGTAAAAACGAAATGGGAAAAAGCAGAATACAGCGGTTAAATAAATTGAAGGGAAAGTAGAGCATGTGTATAAGTGAGTCTCTGCTAGTTTTGACGTACCAAATTTTTGATTTTTCTTTTTGAGGGATGGCTGAATAAGGGAGTTGTTACTAATCCATTTTTTATTAAATAGACAAAAGCATCGATGGGTATAGGTGGTGAAAAATAGTAACCTTGAAAAATATCACAACCCTTTTGTCCAAAAAAATGAAGTTGTTCTGTTGTTTCCACACCTTCAGCGATTACTTCTATCCCTAATCCCTTCGCCATTTGTATAATAGCAATAATTATGGAGTTGTCGCTATCACTTTTACCCACGTCATTGACGAATGAGCGATCTATTTTTAACGTGTCTATAGGGAATCGTTTAAGGTAGCTGAGTGAGGAGTATCCAGTACCAAAGTCATCCATGGAGATATGTATACCTAGTTTGTGAATTTCGTTAAGTATGTCTATTGCTTTTTCCGGGTTCTCCATCAGTAAGCTTTCGGTGATTTCCATCTCCAGCATGTTGGGTGGAACCCTTGTGGTATTAAGTACGTTTTTAATGAGGATGGGCAGTTTTTTATTGATCTGGCGAGGAGAAAAATTTACCGCAACACGAATAGGAACAATATTTTCTTGCTTGAATTTGTTTTGTAGTTCGCATGCTTTTCTGAGCACCCAATTACCGATTTCTTCAATAAGACCATTTTCTTCTGCAATCGGAATGAATTTCGATGGAGTGATAGATCCAAGTATGGGGTGATGCCAGCGCAGCAGTACTTCCGCAGCGATGACCTCTCTGCTTGTTAGACTGATTTGTGGTTGCAGATATATTTCGAGTTGATTACGGTTTATGGCATGTCTTAGCTCGTTTTCAATGTAGACGCGTTCTTTCACCGAGGTGCTCATTGCTGCCGAATAGTATTGATATCTATCGCCACCGAGTTTTTTTGCCTCTAATAATGCGGTGTCTGCATTTCGTATCATGCCTTCAAAATCTATATGATCTAGTGGGTAGAGAGAAACTCCGATACTGCAATTGATATAATAGGCTTGATTACCAATTTCAAAGGGTTCTTTGAAGGTGTTCTTTAGTTTTTTCAAAAGTGGGCTAATGTCGTTTATATCCGCAAGCTCGGAATAAATAATGCCGAATTCATCGCCGCCAAGTCGAGCGATATGATCCCCTCGTCGGGTATTGTTGCTAATTCGTTGAGATACTAGTTTCAACAAGACATCTCCAGTGACATGCCCCATCGATTCATTAATATGTTTAAAGCGATCTAAACCGAGCAATGCGACCCCAACTGATCGTAAGCTTTTATCCGCCTGACGCAGTGCTTCAGCGAGTTGCTGGTTGAATTGTACTCGATTTGGTTGGCCAGTGAGCGGATCGTGAAAAGCGAGATAGTTTACTTGATCGAAAGATTCTTTTTGCTCTGATAAATCTTTGATCACTAACAATATTCCATCTTTGTCTTTATGTTTCGTTTTGCTAGCGGATATTTCTGCGTGGCAACTGAAGCCGTTTGCTTGCGAAATAATAATGGACAGCCTTTGTTGCAATGGGTTTGCTTGCAGTGAAATTTCTAGAAATTGTTGCACAGTAATTTTTGGGTCAATGCTATGTATGTGCGTAAGGATCTCATCATTGACAACATGACAACTGTTAATCCCTAGCAAATCTGCGGCGATCTGGTTTAGTTCTAGGGGTTGCAGTTGGGTATCCAGAATGACTATACCGTCAAAAGATGCTTCAAATATAGCATTAAAATTAGGTTTTTGAGAAAAATCAAGAACAGCTGTTTCTGTGACCTGTGATTTTGCAACTGCTAAGGTATTTAACTTTCTGTTTGATAGATATAAAATGACAGTGAGAGTGATGAAAAAAAGAAGTAAAAGATCGTAAGCCAGAATGTTGTTGAGGTTGGCATCTATGCTTCCTCTAATCACATAAGTCGCAAGCCCAAAGAGTAAGACGGCTGCCATTGCCGAAACAATTATAATGCTGGTTTTGTTTCGCATAAAACTTTGTAATACATTCCAGTGAGATTAAGGCAGTCTAATGACTACCTGTTGGATTTTTATCTATCATAGATAACTTATTTAACGTCAGATTGGAGGTGTTTCTGAAGGCTTTGAGAGCAAAATTAGGGTTTTTACGAGAAATTAGAGGCTTGATTCACAAACCTTATTTTATTGATTCGTGATTAATTTAGGTCGGATTATTGCGCAGTGAGCCGTTTTTCTATTCTTTTGACGGATATTGGGATGCTGGTTTTTAGCTCTTGGGCAAAAAGAGAAACTCTAAGTTCTTCGATTAACCATGGCACTGAAACTAGCTCGTTGCTATCTATGCCTTGTTTGTCATGTTCGGTTTGCAGTAGGGTATATTTTTTTGAGAGTAGATGGATTTCTGCCATTAGACGGCTGTCTTTAGCGAGATTGTGATCAAGTTTTTGTAACCGAATCTGAGTGGCCTTAAGAAAGCGTGGTATGTGAGACAACCACTTTTTTGGTGTGGTAGCTACAAAGCCATGGTAAATGAGCCCTTGCATTTGTTGTTTCATATCGTTGTAGGGGGCAATAAGAGCGGGTTTGATATTAGATTTAAAGCTGATTTGAATTTCGTTGTAGATGGCTAATATCTCGTCCAGGGTTGCGCAAAGTGTATTGGCTTCAAGCATGATTTTATGGCGTTCGTGTTCGATACGATGCTCAAATTCTTGCTTGGTTTTAGGTGTTGGATGTTTATCGATAAATACCTCATAGATAATGGCGTCGATGATGTCTTGTTTTAAAGTATCAGCGTTTCCTATTGACGCAT
Source organism: Gammaproteobacteria bacterium (assembly GCA_027021445.1). Classification (GTDB taxonomy): domain Bacteria; phylum Pseudomonadota; class Gammaproteobacteria; order S012-40; family S012-40; genus JALUUH01. Next base: position 17,777 of record JALUUH010000086.1, on the reverse strand, counting down.
ATCGCAGTGCTATCTTAGAAAAATGAGGCAGGTTTTTGCTCAGATATTTAATCTGCTGGGGAAGCTGAAGTATGATGAGTTTGCACAATCCTTTTCTATTTTGTGCTTGCGCCTGCACTGGGTTATCAAATAAACGCAATGAGACATCTTGATGACCAGGGACAATGGCAGGATAGCCACGAAGACTGAGGCCATTCTGTTCAATGATGATTGACTCAGGTAGCTTTCCAAAATCCCATGAATCTATGTTGTCTCTTTCAAGGTCAATCTTCGGTCGTTCATCAAAGACTCGTTGTGTTTGATTGGCCAGTGTTTGTTGAAGCAGGCCAAGATCACGTCCCTTACTAAGTACTTTTTGGTGCTCGTCAACAACTTCAAAATTCATTTTAAGGTGATGTGGTAGACCCTCAAAATTCCATTGTTTTACCGGGACATTAATACCTGTCATTTTTAGCAGCTGGGTGGAGAGCATTAAAGCGAGAGAGCCTTGGTTTTCGGCTGGCATAGCGGCAACACATGCAGAGGCGTATTGCGGAACCGGTATGAAGTTTTTTCGTTGCTGTTTGGGCAACGACTTGAGTAGATAGCTTATTTTTTCCTCAATGAGTCCGGGTACCAGCCAGTCAAACATCGCTGGTTTTAATGAATTGAGCACTGTTAAGGGAATAACAATGGTGACGCCATCATCTTCACTACCGGGTGAAAAGTGGTATTTGAGCACATAATGTTGTTGCTCTAATACATAGAGGTTTGGAAAGGATGTATGCGTAATATGGTTGGCTGCGTGTTGCATGAGTTTTTCGCGATCAAGATAAAGCAGTTTGGGGTTTTCTGTTTCTGCCGTTTTTCTCCACTTTTCAAAGCTATGCCCAGAACAAATGTGGCTAGGTATAATATGATCAAAGAATTCATAAATATCATGTTCACTGATGAGAATATCCTGGCGACGGGATTTGGCCTCCAGTGCTTCGATATTCTCAATTAATTTTTTATTATGTTTAAAAAATGGGGCTTTGCTTGAATACTCGCTGAGTACTAATGCATGTTGGATAAATATTTCACGACTTTCTACAGGAGCCAGTGGGCCATAATTGACTTTTCGTCTGGGGATAATAGTTAAACCGTATAAGCTCACTTTTTCAAAGGCAGAAACTTGAGCGGTTCGCTTTTCCCAATGAGGCTCTGTGGTCGTTTTTTTGACGAGGTGTTTGGCAATAGACTCCAGCCAGTCAGGGGATATTTTTGCATTTGTACGTGCATAGACTTTTCCGCTATCAACAATTTCTGCGGATACCATCCATTTTGGTGATTTTGCAAATAGGCCGGAGCCAGGGAAGACCTTGAACTTTGAGTTACGAGCACCTAGGAAATCTTGTTTCTCAGTCTTCATGCCAATATTTCCGAGTAAGCCAGTTAATAATGAGCGGTGAATTTGCTCGAAACTTGCGGGTTCTGACACTGATCGAATATTCATGTCGGAGAGCATTTTTTTCAATTGTCTATGAGTGTCCAAGCATTCACGCCACCGGGTATAGGAAATAAACTCAGCCCGACAAAGCTTTCTGAAATTATTTTGGCTGAGTGCATTATTTTTGTTATTGAGATAATTCCAAAGATTTAATAGTGAGACAAAATCAGAATCTTGGTCTGTAAATCGCTGGTGTTTTTCATCGGCTTTTTTCTGATGGTCGAATGGGCGTTCCCTAGGGTCTTGAATGCTGAGGATGGAAACAATCGCTAATAATTCTTGCAGGGCGCTTTCCTGATGGGCGGCGAGCAATATACGTCCCAATTTTGGATCAATGGGTAATGCGGAAATTTTTTTTCCTAAGGCGGTTAAGTTTTGGTGTTGATCAAGTGCGCCAAGTTCATGTAGCAATTTTTCACCATCGTTTATATATCGATTGTCGGGTGGTTCGACGAAAGGAAATTTTCTGACATCTCCCAGTTTGAGTGATTTCATTTGCAATATAACGCTGGCAAGATTAGTGCGCAGTATTTCAGGCGTGATGTATTGCTCTCTTAATGCAAAATCTTCTGCGGCAAAAAGTCGTATGCAAACACCTGCATCTATCCGTCCACATCTACCGGCACGTTGGTTTGCCGAAGATTGAGATATTTTTTCTATGGGCAGTCGTTGAATTTTTGTACGGTAGCTATAGCGGCTAATGCGTGCGGTACCCGAATCAATGACATATTTAATGCCAGGAACGGTTAATGAAGTTTCAGCGACATTGGTGGATAATATAATGCGTCGTTGCTTACGCTGTTGAAATATTTTTTGTTGTTCCGCGATGCTGAGGCGCGCAAACAGTGGAAGGATTTCAATTTGCTCTGGATGATGTTTTCCATATGCTTGTTTAAGTGCTTCGGTGGTGTGTCGGATTTCCCGTTCTCCAGGTAAAAAAACTAAAATATCTCCTGGCCCTAAACGCGATAAATGATCAACCGCATCAAGTATTCCTTCTTCTAAACTTTTATCTTCGTCATTTTTCTCGGTTGAGACGAGGGGTTGGTAGATGATTTCTACTGGATAGGTGCGGCCTGATACTTCAATGACCGGCGCATTATTAAAATGCTGAGAAAATCGGTCGGGATCGATGGTGGCTGAAGTTATGATAAGTTTTAGGTCGGGTCTTCGGGGTAAAATTTGTTTCAAATAACCGAGAAGGAAATCAATATTTAAACTACGCTCGTGTGCTTCGTCAATAATCAAAGTGTCATATTGGCTCAAAAATTTGTCCGCTTGTGTTTCGGCTAATAGAATTCCATCAGTCATGAGTTTAATCAACGAGTGCTGAGAACTTTGATCTGTAAATCTTACTTTATAGCCAACTTGCTCTCCGACTTGAGTACTCAGTTCTTCGGAAATTCGTGCAGCGACACTACGTGCTGCAATCCGGCGAGGTTGGGTGTGGCCAATAACTCCGGTAATACCTCTTCCAAGATCGAGGCATATTTTGGGAAGCTGGGTTGTTTTACCTGATCCTGTTTCACCACAAAGAATGATGACTTGGTTTTTTTGAATAGCATTGCTAATTTCCTCACGTCGTAAAGAAATAGGTAGATCGTCATTATAGATTATAGGGGGCATGCTCTCTTTGCGGTTTTGAACATGGAGTTTGGATTGAGTGATTGCAGATTTTAGTTGTTTTGTTGCGTTACTTATGTCCAGTTTTTGCGCAGCCTTCTTTTTCAAAAGATATATTTTTTTCTTCAAGGAATGACGATCCTTGGATAAGCAGAGCGGTAGTTCCTTGGTTAGTGCGGATAAATCTTTCAATGTGTCAACTCGGGCCTTTATTGAAGGGATAAAGTATTAGCAACGATCACTGTTAGTTATATTGCTGCGAATCGCTTTTTTTGCTTGTTGCCAATAGGTTTCCATTTCATTCAAGTTTAAGTCTTTAAAGGAGGTATTTGTGTGAGCCATCAATGATTCCATTATTCTAAATCGTTGTTCAAATTTTCGATTCGAGCGCCGTAATGCTTTTTCAGGATCTACATTATTGTGTCGCGCTAAATTTACGGCCATAAATATTAGGTCACCTATTTCATCTTCAATAAAATCGCTATCGTTGAGTTCGATGGCTTCTTTGACTTCGTTAATTTCCTCTTGCAGTTTATCGAACACATCTTCTATTTCAATCCAGTCGAATTTTACCTTAGCGGCTCTATCTTGCAATTTATTGGCTAAGGGTAGTGCGGGGAGAAAGTGATTAATATTATCTAATATCGAAGCGCTTGGATTAAGTGAAGCTGTATTTTCTTTTTGCGACAATTTCTCATTCGCTTTAATTTCATCCCAGCGTTTTTTTTGTTGCTCAATAGATGTTATTATTTCATTTCCAAATACATGAGGGTGTCTGCGTTCCATTTTTTGGCATATTTCTTCTACTATGTCATTGAACTCAAAGTATCCTTGTTCTTTGGCTATTTGGGCATAGAACACCACTTGAAAGAGCAAGTCTCCTAATTCTCCACTTAACTCGTCCCATTTTTTGTGCTCGATAACTTCAATGAGTTCGTAAACCTCCTCTATGGTGTGAGCAATAATAGAATCAAATGTTTGTTTTTTATCCCACGGGCATCCATTGTCAGGATCTCTTAATTGGGCCATGATATTTAAGAGTTTTTCCATAGTAATGCGTGCTCCGGTTAATGATTTTTTTAAGAGGTTTTTCGGTTTGAGTGAATCGTCTATTATCTAACGCGATAGGCATCTAAGACACTTTGTAGTTGATTTAGTTTAACTAACGCATTTTTCAGTTGTTTTCCTTGGTTAATTTTCAGCGTTAAGCGCATACGCACTTCGTGATTTTTTTTATTGGTATGTGTGTTGGCCGCTAGAACATTTACATTCTCACTCGCGAGTAGCGAGCTAACATCTCGTAGCAGTCCTGATCTGTCCATGGCGATAATTTCAATATCAATTTCATAGCTAAAATTTTCATTTTTTCCCCAGTTAACGTCAATGACTCGTTCTGGATCTTGTTTGTTGAGTTGCAAAAAATTAGGGCAGTCTTTGCGGTGAATGCTGATTCCTCTTCCGCGGGTGACATATCCTATGATGTTATCGGCTGGCATAGGTTTACAGCAGCGGGCGAGATGAGAAAGTAAATCGCCGATGCCTTGAACGGTAATATTATCAGATTTGGGGACTGAGGTCGTCCTACGCTCATATTCTTTAGGTGGTTCGAGTGTGTTTTCAGGCTGAGTCTGTTCTCGCACAATATTGGCTATCTGGTGGACGCCAAGTTCGCCACGACCGATAGCGGCATATAAATCATCTAAGTGCTTAAAATTGAATTTTTTTATTATATTATCCCAGTTTATTAAAGAAACTTCATTTTTATCAAGTTCTCGATATAAGCCAGTTTTTCCAGAAATTATATCTTCTTCTTTGAATTGGCGTTTGAACCAGTGTCTAACTTTTGCTTTTGCACGGTTTGATTTAAGGTAACCTGCATGTGGCTGTAGCCAGTCTCGGCTAGGTTTCGCTTCTTTTGTGGTGATGATTTCTACTTGTTGTCCGCTTTGCAATGGCGTTGTTAAAGATATCATTTGGTCTTTTATTTTTGCACCACGACATCGGTGCCCTAGTTCAGAATGTATATAGTAAGCGAAGTCCAGTGCGGTAGAGCCAGCAGGCAACTCAAGGACATCGCCGGCTGGGGTTAATGCATAAATGTTGTCGGTGTTTTCTAGAGGCCGTGAGAAAGCGTCTTTTTCTTTTTTGGGTATGCCTTCTTGGAGCATGAATCTGAGGGATTCTATTTTTTCATCTAAGGCTTCATTTGGCTTGCTTCCTTCTTTATATCGCCAATGAGCAGCAACACCTCGTTCGGCAAATTCGTGCATTTGATGGGTGCGAATTTGTATTTCTATCACTTTTTCTTCAGGGCCTTTTACGGCAGTATGGAGTGATTGATAATTGTTTTTTTTGGGTGCTGCGATATAGTCATCGTATTCCCCAGGGATGTACGGCCAGTGGCTGTGTACGGCGCTTAATACGGCATAACACGATGCAATATCATGAACGAGAACTCTGATTGCTCGAACGTCATAGAGTTCGTCGAAATTCAGGTCTTTATTGCGCATTTTTTTCCATATACTGTAGATGTGTTTAGGTCTGCCATAAACCTCCGCGCTAATGTTTGCGTGCGATAATATATTTTCCAGGCTGGTAACGACATTGTTGATGTAATCTTCACGATTAACTCGACGTTCTTCGAGCGCTGATGCAATGCGTTTATATTCCGAGGGTTCTAAGTAGCGGAACGACCAATCTTCCATTTCCCATTTTAATTGACCAATGCCGAGTTTGTTGGCTAGGGGGGCAAAAATATTTTTGGTTTCAAATGCAATTGTTTTTTGCTGTTCTTCGCTCTTATGCTTAAGGTGGCGCATCTGCAATAATTGATGAGCCAATAATATGAAAACAACTCTAAGGTCTTTCATCATTGACAGTAGCATCATGTGATACGACTCGGTGCTTAGTTTGTCTTTATTTTTATAATCTATTGAGTCATGTCGGAGTTTTTCTATCCAATTGCTTTCTTCGTTAATGAGTTTTACGGTTTCTGAATACAGTTGATGAATGGATTGTGTAAAATGCTGAGTGATAGCTGTTTGTTCTTTACCAGGACTGGAGGACGAAAATATAATTGCGGCAATAATGGTTTCAGTATCAACGTGGATGCTAGCCAATATTTCAGATAATTCTTGAGCAGCGCTTTGTTTATCGTTGTCGTTAAACAGCGTTAATGCTTCTTGGATGGCGTTGATTTCATCCGGGGTATAAGTGTCTGCAAAGTTAAAATTTTTTTCTAGTTTCATTGCTTAATATAGATCTAACTTTTGGGACTCTTTATAGTGGTTAATAGCAAAATTTAGGTATTTGACCGTTGACGAGTTTGACCGAAAAATCTACGCTAATCAGGCGTGCTCTCGTGACGATCGCTGTTCTTGAGCCTTCACTCATTCGACTGCGGATTTTAGGATATATGATATCACAGAGAGTCTTTAGTGAATGATTGAAAGCTCAGTAGCTCGCTGATCTTCAAGATAATAAGTGTTTTTTTGTTGTTTGGATATTAGTGTGATTGATATCTCAGTATTGATTACAAAAACTAGGGATATTTTTTTTATGTCCGATGGCTTTTAAGGTGTTTTTCTCTATAAATTGGGCTTGCAAGCAAATGAACTTAAAAATGAACAAAACAGGCTGGAAGCTACAAAAACAAAGGGGTTTTACTGTTGTTGATATTGCCGGTGTTATTGTCGGGGCTGGGCTTGCTTTAGGGATTGCCGTGCAAGGCGCTGATGTTGTTAGTTCTGCTCGATATGCGCAATTTTATGATGAGTTACAGGTGATGGAGACTCAATTATGGACTTTTTACGAAAAACAGGGGCGTTGGCCTGGAGATTGTAATTCAGATGGAGTGATGGGGTTTCAGCCCGTCAATGCCGTAGATTCCGTTGTGGATTTTAAGCCGGTGCAACGTGGATGTAAGGCAGAGTCGTTGTTAACCGCATTACAAGACTTGAAGGCAAAGGGAGTTATCGCAGCAGATATTGATAATGGAGAGGTGTTAATGCATGAGTTCGGGCATTTTTTTCAGCTGGGCCATACTTTTAGTCCGACAAATTCAGCACTGAAGTCAAATGTTATTGTTGCCTATGGAATACCGCAGCATGTTGCTGCCAAATTGGACTTGGAAATAGATGGCGTGGAAAATGGCATGCAAGGTCGGTTGCGTCGATGGGATGAGCAGGGAATGGGAACCGCTTGGCCGAATGCAGAAGCAGATGATTCTTCTTTAGTTGCATTAGCCTATTTCTTTGAGTCGAAGATTCCCTGATGTGCTTTTTTAGGTAAGTGGCAGCTTCTGCATAAAAAACAGGTTTTTATACAGAGGTAAAGCTGCCTCATTCATGAGCTAAGTTTTATAATATTCTCTATACCAATCCACGAAGTTTGCAATACCGGTTTCAATTTTGGTGTCTGGTTTAAACCCTACATCGTTCTGCAGTGCATCAACATCCGCATAGGTCTCGGGAACGTCGCCTAGTTGCAGAGGTAAGAAGTTTTTCTCTGCTTTTTTACCAATACATTGCTCAATCACCTCAATGTAGCGCATTAGCTCTACAGGTTGGTTGTTGCCAATATTATAGATCCGGTAGGGGGCAAGACTGGTTGCTGTATCGGGAGTATCGCCATTCCATTGATCATTTGGAGTTGCGATATTGTCCAGAGTTCTAATAACACCTTCAACGATATCGTCAATATAAGTGAAATCACGCCGGTGTTTACCATGATTAAAAACATCTATTGGTTTGCCTTCAAAGATATTTTTAGTAAACATGAATAAGGCCATGTCAGGACGTCCCCATGGGCCATAAACCGTAAAAAATCTCAATCCGGTTGTTGGTAATCGATACAAGTGGCTGTAAGTATGAGCCATAAGTTCATTACTTTTTTTGCTTGCTGCGTATAAGCTGACAGGGTGATCAACATTATTGTGTACCGAGAACGGCATTTTAGTATTTGCACCATAGACCGAGCTACTTGATGCATAAACAAGATGCTCTACATGGTGATGTCTACAGCATTCTAGAATATTCATGAAGCCGATAATATTAGAATCAATATAGGCGTGTGGGTTTTCTAATGAATACCTTACACCGGCTTGTGCAGCTAGGTTAACTACGCGTTGTGGTTTATGTTTTTTAAAGGTGTCTTCAATGTTTTGCCGGTCTTCTAGACTGATGCGTACTTCAGTAAAGGCAGGATGGTCTTTAATTTTTGCGAGTCGTGCTTCTTTTAGGCTAGGATCGTAATAGTCATTAACATTGTCTATGCCAATAACTTCGTCGCCTCTATCGAGTAATCTTTGAGCGAGTTTGTTACCAATGAATCCGGCGGTGCCGGTTATGAGTACTTTCATTATTTTACCTTATATCGTTTTTCTGGGTTAAAGGCGTGCATCAACGTGTTCTACCGGAAATAAAGATTTTACATCATATAAGATGCAATTATTATTTCCCAGTGCGCGTACTTTCTGCGCGCCCATTTGTTTGAACTGATCATGTGATACCGCTAGAATAACCGCATCATAATGACCTTCTTTGGGGCTGCTCACTGGTGTAATATTATATTCGTGTTCGGCTTCTTCAGGATTTGCCCATGGGTCATACACATCAACATTGGCATGATATCCTTGCAGTTCTTTGATGATGTCGATGGCACGAGTGTTACGCAAATCAGGGCAGTTTTCTTTGAAGGTTAGGCCTAGAACCAGGATATTTGCGCCCACGACGACGATACGTTTTTTGGTCATCATCTTAATAACGGTTTCCGCGATATAACTTCCCATGCCATCATTTATACGTCGACCGGAGAGTATAACTTCAGGATGATAGCCTACTTCTTGCGCCTTATGGGTAAGGTAGTATGGATCAACACCGATACAGTGCCCCCCTACCAAGCCAGGGCGGAATGGCAGGAAGTTCCATTTTGTACCTGCGGCTTCAAGAACTTCTAGAGTGTCTATTCCCAGTTTGTGGAAAATAAGAGCGAGTTCGTTAACCAGGGCAATATTGACATCCCGTTGCGTGTTTTCTATTACTTTCGCGGCTTCCGCAACCTTGATACTACTTGCTTTATGAGTTCCTGCTACGATGACTGATTGGTATATTTCATCCACAAAGTCAGCTACTTCAGGTGTAGATCCGGCTGTTACTTTCAGTATATTAATGACTCTGTGTTCTTTATCGCCGGGATTAATACGTTCGGGGCTATAACCCACATAAAAGTCTTTATTGAAAATTAAACCAGACCCTTGCTCAAGCAATGGCACACAGACTTCTTCTGTGGCCCCAGGATATACCGTCGACTCATAAATAATAATGTCATTTTTTTTGATAATAGTTGCAAGTGCTTTTGATGCACTTTCAAGTGGACTTAAATCAGGCCGTTTAAATTTATCGATAGGGGTAGGGACGGTTACGATAAAAACAGTGCAGGCTGCGATATCCGCTAACGAGTCGGTATAGCTTAATTGTTTAGCTTGCAGTAATTCCTCAGTTTCTACTTCTAATGTACTATCTTTCCCCGATTTAAGTTCGTTAATCCGTGGTGAGTTGATGTCAAAGCCGACAGTTGTTATCTTTTTTCCAAATTCAACCGCAAGAGGAAGTCCTACATAGCCCAGTCCAACAATCGCAATTTTTGTATTTTCTAAATTAAACATTGTTTTTCCTTAAAGTTTACTTTGATTGCTCAATGGATAAGCCGCGTCCAATACCATAATATTCAAAACCCAGTGTTTTCATTGTATTTGGGTCATAAATATTACGACCATCAAATATGACAGGATGATTCAATTCTGACTTGATTCGGTCAAAATCGGGGCTTCGAAATATTTGCCACTCAGTCATGATAACCATCATGTCTGCATTTTTTAGGGCTTCGTATTCATCCGTGCAAAGCTTGAGATCTGGCTGGTTTTCGTATAATCGCTGGGTTTCTTCTATCGCCTCAGGATCGAAGGCTTGTACTTTCGCTCCAGCCGACCACAGTGCTTCCATGAGAGTGCGACTCGGCGCTTCTCGCATATCATCAGTGTTTGGTTTAAAGGCGAGTCCCCAGAGGGCAACCGTTTTTCCGTTAAGCTTGCCGTCGAAATGAGCATTGATTTTTGAAAAAAGGACCTTTTTTTGGCGTGAGTTCACCGACTCAACCGCAGTCAATAATTCAGCTTGATAGCCAACTTCGCGTGCGGTACGTTCCAGAGCCTGCACATCTTTAGGAAAACATGAGCCTCCGTATCCCGCGCCTGGGTATATGAAATGATAGCCAATTCGAGGGTCTGAGCCGATACCTGTTCTTACTTTCTCAATATCTGCGCCCAAAAGCTCAGCCAAATTTGATAGCTCGTTCATGAAGCTAATCTTCGTTGCCAGCATTGCATTGGCGGCGTATTTGGTCAATTCTGCGGAGCGAATGTCCATCGCGACGATTCTGTTATAGCTACGGTTAAAAGGTGCGTACAGCGCTCTGAGCAATTCTGTTGTGCGCGGATTGTCGGTGCCGATGACGACGCGGTCTGGTTTCATGAAGTCGTCTAATGCGGCGCCTTCTTTTAAGAATTCAGGATTTGAAACCACGTCAAACTCAAGTTCGATCTCCCGCTGCGCGAGTGTTGCACTGATTTTAGCGCGAACTTTATCGGCGGTACCAACGGGAACGGTTGATTTATCGATGACCACCCGGTATTCGTCCATATTTTCACCGATGCTCTTAGCGACGGCGAGCACATATTGTAAATCGGCAGAGCCATCTTGGTCAGGGGGAGTACCTACTGCGATAAACTGAAATAAACCATGGGATACAGCCTCGGTTATATCAGTCGTAAATTTTAGTCGTCCGGCTGAGGTATTTTTTTCAACCATATTTTCCAAGCCTGGCTCATAAATAGGCATAATGCCGCGATTTAACCCGTCGATTTTTTTTTGGTCAATATCGACACAAATTACATCGTTACCTACTTCTGCGAGACATGCGCCAGTTACAAGTCCTACATAGCCGCTGCCAAAAATAGTGACCTTCATCTAAATTTTCCCTTTAATGTTGTATGGTTGACGAATTTGAGGTTGCTCATTATACGGCTTTGTATTCAGTAACGCGACATTAAGAGGCATTTGTCGCAATATGTTGGGAATGCGTAACCATAAAAAAAGTTTTATTATGTGCTTGTTTTCTTCTGGTCAGTTAAAGGGGATTTTGCCTTGCTCTTTAAGTTTTCCATCTAAAATAATGATAGACTTGCGTTTTATCTCGCGTATTTACTATATGTTACCAGTTTTTTCCATTTCATCGGGGGTGTGTAGGATTTTTCTGTATTTAGCGCATATGTATAGATAAATTTTTACGTATTCATGGGGCTGATATGCGATAAAATGAGCAATTCAGATTGCATTATTAGTTGTAAATTTTCTGGTTAGATAATGGGGTATTGATATATACCCCCAGACACTCTTCTTCTCATTAGAAATGAATTTGGAAAGCTATAAATCATTATGGTTAGAATTTTTAAACATTATATTCCGAAGTCGCTTATTGTTTTGACGTTGTTGGAAGTATTGGTCTTTATTTTATCAATTTATGCAGGCGTTGCTATTCGATTACCTGGCGATGCTATGCAATCGCTAGAAGAGGTTTACCCATTATTTCCTCGTGCATTGCTTTTTGCCTTAGTCATGGTCAGTTGTATGACATCGATGGGCCTCTATCAGCGGCATTTGAGAGACGGAAGGCGAGGCATGGTATTTCGTCTTGTATTAGCTCTTACTCTAGGTTTTTTTTCCATGAGCGTGCTTTTTTATTTATTTCCTGGCTTGTTTTTAGGGCGAGGAGTGATAGGTTTTGCCTTTGTTTTAGTCGTTATTGGGATAATTATTACCCGATTGAGTTACATTAAAATTGTTCATCAGGACACTTTGAATAAAAGGGTGATGATTATTGGTGCCGGAAAAAATGCAAATTTAATAGAGGAACGGCTTAAAAGGAAAACGGATCGGCGAGGTTTTACAATTGTGGGCTATATTGACCTGCCTGAAGAGGATACAGAGGTAGAGGCTGCAAAGGTATTGCATCCCGATGTAAGTTTGCTTGATTTTGCGGTTCGTATGGATGTCGACGAAATTGTTGTAGCGGTTACGGACAGACGGAAGCCATTTCCCGTTGAAGAGTTAGTCGATTGTAAAATGAGTGGTATCGAGGTGGTTGATTTATTGACGTTTTTTGAACGTCAAGCGGGGCGTATTATTTTAGATATTTTGACTCCAAGATGGTTGATTTTTTCCGATGGTTTTCGCAAGGGGTTGGCTAGAGATTTGTTGAAAAGGCTGATGGATGTTTTTGTGAGCATACTATTATTTGTTCCGGCGATACCCATAATGGTGCTTACTGCAATTGCCATAAAATTAGACGACCGGGGGCCTGTGTTTTACAAACAAGTGCGTGTTGGAAAAAACTGGAAGTTATTTCAGGTTCGAAAGTTTCGCAGTATGGGGGTTGATGCGGAAAAAGATGGTGCAAAGTTCGCCGAAAAAAATGATATTCGTGTGACTAGGGTTGGAGGCTTTATTCGAAAAACGAGAATTGATGAGTTGCCCCAGTTACTGAATGTAATGATGGGAGATATGAGTTTTGTCGGTCCACGACCTGAAAGACCAAAGTTTGTGGAAAAGTTTACGCAAGAGATCCCTTATTATTCTGAGCGACATCGAGTGAAACCAGGATTGACGGGGTGGGCGCAAATTGGGTATCCCTATGGTGCGTCTGATAAAGATACTATTGAAAAGCTGCAATTTGATTTATATTATGTGAAAAATTACAGTGTGTTTTTAGATGTAATGATTTTATTTCAAACAGCTGAAGTCATTTTGTGGGGAAAAGGTGCTCGATAATTATTATAGCGAAGTGATTGATTTTCTTTCCCATCCTGGGATCTCATGCCCCAAATAGGTTTAATTGGGTTTATATTTTCAGCCATTGTTTTTTTGTGTTCTTTTATCTTTGTGCTGATATATTCTCGCAATCGCCTTCATAGTTTAGATTTTGTTGTCGGTTTTGTGCTGGCCTTAGTTTGGTCTTGTCTCGGCGCGTACTCTGCTTATTACCATTATCTGAATAGTATCTGGTTTATTGGATTTGAGTTTATTCTTAATTTGGTTTTTTTTTATATTCTTATTCGTTTATTAAATCATTGGTCTCAAAAAGACTCTGCATTGTTGTTTGATGTGCTCATAAAATTAGCCTATGGGCTACCCTTGTTACTGTTGGCTTTACTCTTCTATTTGTCATCAAGTGATACCGTGAACTCTGGGATTATTGAACATGATCTTATCGTATTGGGGCTAGTTTTATTGGCGATCATAGGGGGAGTGTTAACAGAATTATTATTTAGGAATATGCCAGAGCAACGATGGTCCTTAAAATTTATTTGTTTAGGTTTTTTCTCAATATTTATTTTTAACTTTTATCTTTATACCGATGCGCTTCTTTTTAAAACAATTGATTCCGATATCTGGAGTGCACGTGGATTTATAGTGGGAATATCGGGTTTGTTGCTCTTATACGGCGTCAAACGATTACCCCTCAGTACTACACATATTAGAATATCTCGACCTTTGATATTTTATGTGTCTGGAATTTTTCTGGCCGGAGGCTATCTTCTGATTATGGCAACCGGAGGCTACTATCTTGAATATTTTGGTGGTGACTGGGGCAGAGTGGTGCGCAATACGTTTATTTTTGTAGCGTTGCTATTGTTAGTGGCCTTAATTTTTTCTGGTCAGATTAGAGCGCGATTACGGGTATTTATTGATAAGCATTTTTTAGACTATAAGTATGATTATCGTGAAGAATGGCTGAAAATTATACGGCAGCTTTCTTCTGAGCAAGACTTGTCGAATTTGGAGGAAAAATCATTAAAAGCTCTGGCGGATATCGTAGACAGTCCTTCCGGTGGCTTGTGGATAAAAAATAATGTCAGTCAATATGTAAATACACAAAGTCTTGGTTCAAGTGATTTTCAAAATATTGTAGAAGCAAGTGGTAGTCATTTAACGCGTTTTTTGGAGCAATGGCAATGGGTTATCAATTTGGAAGAGGTTCAAAATGAACCCGATTTATATCATGGTTTAATATTGCCTACATGGTTGAATTCAGCAGATTGTTGGTTGGTTATTCCGTTGATGTTGCAAGCTAAGCTTTATGGATTCGTTGTATTAGCAAATCCTAGAGTGTCAAAAGAATTTAATTGGGAAGATATTGATCTTCTGCGAACTGCAGGTAGGCAGGTTGTGATGTATATCGCGCATGCTCGGTCTGCCCAGGCGTTGATAGAGGCAAGGCAGTTTGAAGCTATCAATCGGCTGTCAGCCTATGTTGTTCATGATCTAAAGAATATTATGTCGCAGCTTGGACTATTAGTGAATAACGCACAAAAACATAAAAGTAATCCTGAATTTGTGAATGATATGATTGCTACCGTAGAGAATTCGGTGTCTCGAATGGAGCGTTTATTAGGGCAGTTGAGAACAGGTGTGGTGCAAAAAAATACGGTGCTTTCTGTTAATGTTTATAGTGCATTATTAAGTGTTGTAAAAGAAAAGTCTTATGGTGTTCCGGTTCCTGTGTTAGGCGCAGAAGACAAAGATTTATTTATTGATGCTGAGCAGGACCGCTTTGTTTCAGTTTTGGGTAATTTAGTGCAAAACGCACAGGAAGCCACTTTGGATAATGGTGTTGTCTACGTGGGTTTAAAAAAGATAGGCAATCAGGCGGTGATTAAAATTGAAGACAATGGATGTGGGATGCCGTTGGAATTTATAAAAAATCGTCTTTTTAGACCCTTTGATTCAACCAAAGGGCTTACCGGGATGGGAATTGGGGTACATGATGCTAAGCAGTTTATTGAGCAGCTTGGTGGAAAAATAGATGTCAAAAGTATTGTAGATAAAGGCACGGTATTTACAATATGCATTCCTCTTTCTGATCCGGGATACGTGTATTGAGGAGCTGATGGTGAAAAAACAAGGTGTTTTACTCGTAGTTGAAGATGATATTGGGATACAAAGCCAGTTGCGCTGGTGTTTTGATAATCACGAGGTTGTGATAGCGGGCAATAGGCAGGAAGCGATTAAACAGCTTAGGCGATATGAGCCTAGTGTGGTAACGCTAGATATGGGCTTACCTCCTGATCCTGGTGGGACAACGGAAGGCTTATTAATACTCGAAAAAGTTTTGTCTTTAGCGCCGCATACAAAAATTATCGTAGTAACTGGTAATGATGATAGGGAGTCAGCTGTTCGGGCGATTGGCTTAGGGGCCTATGACTTTTATTTGAAACCGATAGATGCCGATATTTTGAGTCTGATTGTTAATCGGGCTTTTCGTGTTTATGAGTTGGAAGAAGAAAATAAGCGTTTAGCCGATAATAGTAATCAATCGCCTTTTGATGGATTGATTGCCAATAGTCCTGAAATGCTAAAAATAACGCGCACGGTAGAAAAGGTTGCCCCGACTAATGTGAGTATCTTATTAGAAGGCGAGAGTGGTACCGGGAAAGAGGTTTTGGCTAAAGCCTTACACGATTTATCCCCAAGATCGAAAAAATCTTTTGTTGCGATTAATTGCGCTGCTATTCCTGAAAACTTACTCGAAAGTGAACTTTTTGGATATGAAAAAGGCGCATTTACCGGTGCAGTCAAGCAAACTCTGGGAAAAATTGAATGTGCGAATGAGGGTACTTTATTTTTAGATGAAATTGGAGATCTTCCTTTTGCTTTACAGGCTAAGTTACTTCGGTTTTTACAAGAGCGGGTGATTGAAAGAGTGGGGGGAAGAAAAGAAATTCCGATCAATGTGCGTGTTGTTTGTGCAACTCATCAAAAGTTGTCAGATATGATAAAAACAGATGCTTTTAGAGAGGACCTTTATTATCGTCTTGCTGAAATTAGCATTTTAATCCCCCCTCTGAGAGAACGCGATGGTGATGCAGTGCTCCTGGCGCAGACGTTCGTAGAAAAGTTTTCAGAACAGCATGGAAAAAAAATAAAAGCTTTTTCTAAAGATGCATTGCAAGCTATTGAGGGCTATGCCTGGCCCGGTAATGTTCGGGAAATGGAAAATAAAATAAAACGTGCCGTTATTATGTCAGATGCTAAGCAAATAACAGTGGATGAGCTTGAGTTAGATGGGGTAAATCAAAGCTTAATGCCGTTTAATTTACGCGAAATACGCGAGCAGGCGGAAAGAAAAGCAGTAACTCGTGCATTGAGTCATGTAAATAATAATATCGCGCATGCTGCTGAGATGCTCGGCGTAAGCAGGCCTACGCTTTATGATTTAATGAAAAAACTTAATATTACTCTATAGTTTTCAGGTTTAAAGGATAAGTTATTATGAATATATCTAAATCGATAAAATGTTTTTTCTGGCTTGTATTTGGACTAATTATTCTTGCGTGTGGTAAAGAAGAAATAACTGATGCGCAATATTTTGAACGTGCAAAAACATACTATGCCCAAGGTGATGTAAGGGCAAGTATTATCGAGTTAAAAAACACATTACAAAAAAATGCTAGTCATATTGACGCACGATTTTTATTGGGAAAACTTTATTTATCTGAACTCGATGGTGTCTCTGCGGAAAAAGAATTGCGCCGTGCAAAAAGTTTAGGGAAAAAAGAGCAGGAGTTGGATCTGTTTATTGTTCAGTCGATGAAATTGCAAAGCAAGTACAGGGAAATTACTGACTTATATCCTTTAGATGTCGAAGATATCGATTCGTCAAATACTAAGCTTGCCTCGTTGATTGGCGAAGCTTATTTAATGTCTGCAGACCTAAATAGAGGTGAGAAAATAATTAACCAGGCGTATGCGCTTAATCCAGATGACCCGAGCATTATTTTATCTGTTGTTAAATTGAAAATAGAAAAATCAGAAGTGAATGCTGCGGAGAAGCTGCTGGACAATTTATTAAGTGTTTCTTCCGAGTTTGATGAAGCATGGCTGATAAGAGCTAATGTTTATTTTTTGAAAGGTAAATATGCTGAAGCGCAGTCTGCTTATCAAAAAGTTATTGAGTTAGCACAAGAAAAACGCATGAATTTATCTGTTTTTAGTGCATATATCGGAATGATTAGATCACAGCTAACACTGAAAGACTTAGAGGTTGCCGAGCAAAGCATCATAAAGTTGGAAACGCTTGCGCCAAAACATCCTATGCCGATTTATTATCATGGTTTGTTGGCATATGAGTTGAAAAAATATGCTTTAGCTACAGAAAAATTGCAAATAGTTGTCCGCGAATTACCGGATTACCTGCCTAGTTATTTGCTGCTAGGAACGATTCGTTTTATCGAAGGTGATTATGAACAAGCAGATATTTATTTAACAAAATATGTAAACAACGTTCCGAGTCATATCCACGCACGTAAAGTCTTAGCTGCAACCCGGATGAGGCAGCGTCGACCGAATGAAGCGGTTGAAATTTTAGAACCGGTATCTGATAAAGAAGATGCCGCATTGCTTGCAATGATTGGTCAGGCATCTATTGCCAGCGGTGATTTTGGAGCTGCGGATCAGTATATGAGACGGGCGCTTAAAGTGGGTAGTCCTCAAAGTTCCGTGATTCGAGCAGAGTTGGCGCGGGTTTATTTAACCCAGGGAAATTATGACCAGGCAATCGTTGAGCTTAATGA
>JALUUH010000085.1 GCA_027021445.1 Gammaproteobacteria bacterium | reverse complement strand
CTCAGCTTCAATTCTCGCGGCTTCCTCAGCTTCAATTTTCGCGGCTTCTGCTGTTTCCTCTGCAAGGTCTTTCGCTTCTTGCGTCGCTTCAGCAGCTGATTTCACCTTTGCTTCTGCTTCTTGCACCGCTTGCTCCAGCTTCTCGCTGGGCTGATTTGCCGCTTGCGCAGCTAATACTGCATCTTTTGTCGCTTGCACTGTATCCTTCGCCGCTTGCTCTGCTTGCACAGTGGCCTCTACAGCCTCCTGCGCCAAAATTTCGGCATTAGCAGCCTTTGTGGCTTTAAGTCCTATATCTTTCTCTGCTTCTGCCTCCGCCTTAGCACTTGCTGCCTTATTTACCGCGTCGTCTGCTTTAATCTTGGCATTTAGCGCATTTTCGATGGCTATACCTACTTTTCTCTTAGCCTCTGTTGCTTTTGTTTCTAATGCTAAATTCTCGTCAACAACTGCTTTTTCTTGACTATTTTTGTCATCATCACCGGTAATTTTGCCAACTAAGTCTTGGAATGAGCTTTTGCCACAACCTGGCACTAATAGAATCGTTAATGCCATAAAAACACCCGAAAGCATTACCAACAAAGCCGAACGCTGACGACGGCCTTTTTTAGCCATTTTGACCCTAGTTTTCATCACAAAACCTACCTTCACCGAGAAAAATAAACTCTTTCGATTTTGAATCCATGCATTAACGGATAACTCGTATTACCAACCTTAGTGTCAGAGCAATATCCGCGTCTGTCATCCCATTACGTTGCATTAAAACCTATTGTTATTAACTATACATTATAATAAAAATTATTGCTTAAACTGGGAGATATGCTATGTTTTTTGCGTCTTTTTCATTTCCCCTTGGTTTCATCAATAATTATTTATTTAATCGTATACTAACTAATCAATGAAACGAACTAGTTTATTCAGGGAATATCAATTTTTCAAAGGAATTCTTCATGCTTAAGTTATACGCTCTTATTCTCATCTTGCTACTTTCTCTTTCTGCATGTGCAACCATCGAATTCGGTCACGACTTTGATCCACGTAAATTTGAGTCCTGGGTTGAACGTGGCGTAACTACCCAGCAACAAGTTGAAAATTTCATTGGCACTCCGGTGGCAACCGGTTCTGTGGTAGAACATGATGGCACTCATTACAGTCGATGGCTGTATTATTACGGTAAAGGTAAAATCCATAAGTTGCAGAATGCGAATTTTAAAACCCTTGAAATCAGGTTCAATACTCATAAACAAGTCGTAAGCTACAATTGGTCTGCGGAATAATATAGGAGTAAACGGAGAGTTATAGACAGCAAAGGTCGCAAAATATTTTACTTCCAATCTATTTTGAATATTCTTGACCTGCCTGCCATGATATTTGCAGCTAAAAGTAAGTAACTCAATTCATTGTAGCTGTTAAATATTTTGACTGAGTCTAATAATCACCAATCAAAAGCGCTAATGAATCATCGAATAAAAAAAAGATAGAGGTAAGCCATGAAACAAACTCCCATCAATTTACTCGCAGACTACGGACAAGCCTTTTGGTACGACAACATTGATCGCTCAATGTTAAGCAATGGTGTATTAGAAAACCTAATTAAACAAGATGATTTAAAGGGTATTACCTCTAATCCTGCCATTTTTGAAAAAGCCATCACTAACAGTAATGACTATGACCAAGCGCTTGCGCTACTGATACGTGAACAACCTAATGCAAGCAACCGCGAGCTATTTTTCGACCTCGCAGTAGAAGACATACAAAATGCCGCAGATCAACTAAAACCCGTTTATGCTCAATCGCAAGGCGGTGATGGTTATGTAAGTTTAGAGGTCTCGCCAGATCTCGCATACGACACTCAAGCTAGCATTAAAGAAGCGCGAGAATTATTTTTACGTTTAGGTCGCCCTAATATCATGATAAAAATTCCAGCGACCAAAGAGGGAATCCCAGCTATTGAGCAATTAATTGCCGATGGCGTTAATATTAATGCAACTTTACTTTTTTCAGTCGAACGATATGAAGCCGTGGCAAACGCATATATCAACGGCATTAAGCAGCGCTACGAAAAAGGAATGCCACTGAAAAACATTTCGTCGGTCGCAAGTTTCTTCATTAGCCGTGTAGATGGTGCAATGGATTCCGCGCTGCAACAAATGATTGAGAATGGCAATACTGAGCAACAAAATATAG
>JALUUH010000084.1 GCA_027021445.1 Gammaproteobacteria bacterium | reverse complement strand
TTTTTCCCATATAAAGCGCCGTCTGTTTTTTGTCTAATCGAAGCAGGAAACAGGGAGTTTATCGGGATAAGCGACGTGTTTTCTGCTGAAGAGTAGGCGAAAAAGAGCAAGCTTTATAGTAATAATTTAGTGCCGAAGGCACTAGCTCCAGTAATACCAGCATGATTTATTCCCATAAACAACAAAGAACGCCCTCCTTCTATGTACATACTGTATTTTGGAATATTCTTTATTTTATATATATTTCCCTCTACCCCTACTGGACCAACTCCTGCGCCTGCATCAACTCCTCCAACTAAAGATTTTACCTCTGGATTAAGTTGGGTTTCAACCAATTCAGCTTCTACTGTCCCTTGGCTAGCTAACCAACCAGCTTCTTGCCCATACCATGTCCAGCAATCAGAAATACAGGTGTTTTGATCTTCTGCTTCTTCGGTATCACCTATTGTAGTCCCTGGATTAGCAGGTTCTAATCCATCCAAATCAATAAATGATGTTGGCGTATTCCCAGCAAACTGATAAGGCGTATAAACAGGGAAGCTAGCTGAAAGCGGATCAACACTTAAAAACTTCGCAATACTAGGATTATAAATCCTAAATCCATAATCATAATGCGTCAGCTCCCCCCATTCGCCCTGGCTGTCATTTTCCTTCCCATTAAACCCAAAATGTTGCTCTCCTGCACGGTATTTTCAAAGCTTTTCTATCTCTTTAGACAGTCCTAAATGTAAGCCTTTTTTATTTTCAATTGAAAGTAATTTTCAATTAAAAGAAAAAACACACGCGCGTGGTATTACCATCGGCTAAGCCGAGACACAGCCAGCAGCTATCCAGTTAGCTGTCTAAGTAATTAATTGAAAAAGAAAGTAGGAATAAAGCCCGATAGGCTTTTTTCTATTTTCTTTTTCGATTCAAATGATTTTTGAAAAAAATAATTTCTAGCAGCGTGATGGCCGTTAGTTTTGATGAGTATTTGCAGTAAACTTTGTTCGTCCGTTTTTCGGCGGGCTTACTGCGGGCGCCACCGAAGGCTGTCCAGCGAGAGTGCCTTAGCACGTAGCTGGCAGTCACGCAGCCTGATTGCGTTAGCTTCGTGTCTGGCATTCAGGCGGAGCGGCAAGGGCAAACCAATCTTATCTTTTAATAAATTATTCTGCCCGCAGCTGAAGGTGGCAGGCGCAGCCCGCCATAATAGGGCGGTGTAGGAACTGGTAAATGCGACGAAGGAGTATTTTACCAGGGCCGAGAACCGCCGTGAGGAGCCGAAGAGAACAGGCAAGCACCATGACAGGCACGCCCATCGGGCTGGCTGGCGTGGTGCTTTGCTGTGAACGAAGCCCGACGAACACCGCTTTACTGCGCGTGGGTGGGCTTTGAGCGTTGGGCGGCTTTGTGTGTTTGCCATTTTCTATGACTTCATATTATCAGGATCTTGTCGAACATCGAAAATATCAATAATAAGAATGAACGGTTTAGCGATCAGGTAAATGATCTTGTACAGCGTTCCTACTAACAGTGATCGGTGGCCTTCGTCTAAAGATTCAAGATTACTTTCTGTTGGGCCAAGTTCAGGATATTTTTCTAGCTCATCAGCCCGGTCTAAAATATCCTTTACGATCCGTTTTCCTTTGCGCTTACCATTATAATCGAGGATTTGGCCTAAGCGTCTTTGCGCATTGGCAGAATATTTTAACTTCATAGTCCTAACTCTGCTTCTACTTCCTCACGTGTATAAACCCTTCCTGCTTTGATATCTTCATTAGCTGCTTGCGCTCTAGCTATTAGTTCATCCACAGTCATCGGTTTCAAGCTCGCTTCATAAGCAGCAATTTCACTTTCCTTACGTAGCTCTTCCAGGCGTTTTAAAGTCGCCATGTCCTGAAGTCCGATGAGCCATTCGATAAGCTTGAACTTTTCGGCTTGTACATTCATTTTAATAATTGTTGTTGTTTGCATAAAGATAAAGGTTTTTATTGATTAAAAAATACCTGTTCATTGTATCATCCGATAATAAAATCCAGTTCGTCCATGGCCACCTATTTTTTCAATCTTGTCGCATTGAATAAGTAGCTTAATAACGCGGTGGCTTTCTGTCTTTTTATAACCCGTTATCCGCTCCACATCTTTGCGCCTGAAGACCTGATTCGTTCCCAGTCGGCTGAATAACCGGGCATGAACGAGCTGCAGCCTTGGACTTAAAAGCGTGTTGTATTTGTA
>JALUUH010000083.1 GCA_027021445.1 Gammaproteobacteria bacterium | reverse complement strand
ATTACAGACGAATTTGTTCGAAAAACGGGATTTGATAGCGCTGCTGAGAGGTGATCCGCCCGGCGGTAAGCAGCCTGATATTAATCAGATGGTTTTATTGTGAAAGTTAACGGGACAGCAGTGATACGTTGGTTAAAAATACCCAGCTAACCGGTCATTTGCCGAGGCTCGTAAATAGGCTTCATGTAACAATGGGGCTTTTGCTTTGTGTGTGCTCTGTATTTCTTATTTCTCTATTCATTCCTGATTCATTGACATTTACCATAGATGAAACACCATATAGGTACTCTTCAATGGTTGTGATTTTTGGGCTGTTTTTACTGATGAATTCGTTTGTTCAGTTTTATTTGTCATGGCTTGGATTTAAAGGTTTTGCAGAGCACATGTAAACGCAACATAACAATGGCGGTTGAGAGGGACTTGCCTTACGCGGTGTTCGTTTGTGCTTTACGCTACGCTAGCACAAGCCTCACCCCGCTACGGCAAGCCCCTCACCGCTGGCGTTATATTGCATCGGTGGGACTGTGCTAAATATCCAACATACCTTTCTAAAAGTCCTCTGATAAGAAACATTCCTCTCTTTCATCTTAAATCACCACTATATGTTGCGCTTATAAAAGTAAAACGACCTATATATGGTGTAAGTGCGGTATAAGTTATTGATATATAAAGAATCCAGTTTGTCTAGGTGTAGAAATACTGGTTTCGTTTATTTCGTTTAATTACTATAATAACTAAAGAAACTCTCCAATTATCCGAAATAAACGAAATGAGAGAGAGTAAAGTTAGTAGTACCGCTTGGATACATATGGGAGGTTGAATATGAGCACCACAGCACAAAAGCTACATATTATTGATACACCTAACGAAGATGAGGCTAAATTGGCGGCTGAAAGCAGTCGTTTGCTAGCCGTATTGATTGGTAAAGGTGATACAGCACGATTGCGTTTGGTGGATGGCGAGGAAGAGATAACTATTCCCGTTTCTGCGATAAAAATGCTTGTCGGTATTTTAAATCAAATGGCTAAAGGGAATGCTATTTCAATTGTTCCTATTCATGCAGAGTTGACCACTCAACAGGCTGCTGATTTTCTTAATGTATCTCGTCCATATTTTGTAAAGCTATTAGATAGTAAAGAAATCCCTCATCATAAAGTTGGGGTTCGGAGAAAGGTTTTATTTAAAGATCTTATGGAATATAAAACTAAAAGAGATGAAGAATCGATTTCAGCGTTAGATGAGCTTACTAAGCAAGCACAAGAACTGAATATGGGGTATTAATAATGGCTAACTTCACGGCTATTTATGATGCCTGTGTTCTTTATCCAGCCCCATTACGAGATTTACTTGTTCGATTGGCAATTACTGGTAAATTTCGTGCACGTTGGTCTGATGATATTCACGACGAATGGGCAAGAAATGTTCTAAAAAACCGTACAGATCTTTCCATTGAACAGGTCACTCGTACTAGAGAGTTGATGAATAAAGCCGTTCCCGATAGCTTAGTAACAGGTTACTCTAAACTGATTGAGGGTCTGGATCTTCCAGACCCTAATGATCGTCACGTGCTAGCTGCAGCTATTAAAGCTAATGCCGAAGTGATTGTTACGTTTAACCTAAAAGACTTTCCGAAAGAAATTCTAGATGAATTCGATATTTTTGCTCAACATCCAGATGATTTTATAGATAACGTGTATGACTTGTCTCCTCAAACAGTCATCGCCACTGCTAGGCAACAACGAGCTAGCTTAATCAATCCAACAATGTCAGCAGAAGAGTTCATTGAAACTTTGCAGGCAAATCAGTTAACTAATACTGCATCCCATTTTGAGGATGCTATTGATCTCATCTAGTTTTTCTATAGAAAATGCAATATAACAATTGCATTGAGTCGGACATACCTCCGCGGCGTTTGTTTTGTGCTTGAGTAGCACAAAACAAACGCCACTACGGCATGCCGCTCATGCTAGGCGTTAGAACGTCAAAGCAAAAAGTGCCAAACAGGAAAGACGAGGTAGATTTAAAGTGAAGTGGAGGTAGTGGGTTGAGTATTAGCGCGAGGTTCAACGTGTGTGGCTTCTTTCATTATGGCTGTTGCGGCAAGTTTGGCATCACTTCGAAGGAAGCGCACAGGTCTGGAAGTGGTGAGCAGTTTTAATTGAGTGCGCCATCTCAGGAATCTGGGCCATTGCTCAATTTGAGCTGTTGAGTGAAAAGGTTATCGGATAGTTGGGTGGTGGTTATAACCACTAA
>JALUUH010000082.1 GCA_027021445.1 Gammaproteobacteria bacterium | reverse complement strand
ACAATTTGCCCTCGTGCGGTGTGTGAATGACTTACTTTCGCACTGCCCGGCTCTGGTTTTGTAGTACAGAAGTTATCGTATTGCTCACGGCCAACATATTCATCGCCCGTCACATTGCGACAACTGCCTTTTTCGTCACCAGTCATTCGATTACTGCGTCCTACTTGTCCACCACCGGTAACAATGGAACCCGTAAACGTCTCCGTAGTTTTCACTTTTGCTGGGACATTACGTAATGTTTTTGGCGAATCAGCTTGGCAAAAGTCGCTAAAAACCTCACTCGACATATAGTCAGTGCCGGTTACGGAGAGGCATAAGCCTACTTCACCACCCGTGGTTTTTTCACTATGCGCAACCTTAGTACCTGTCAATTCTTCAGGCTTAGGACGTTTACGCCCTGGTCGCGATGACGGTGTAGCTCCCTGAGCTCCGATGGCACTTCTTTGCGCTCGAATACTGCGCGCCAATTGCCGTCCAGATATATCAGGGTTTTGATGCTTTACCATCTGAGCAGAACTCAAACCTTTGCGAAACAAATCATTTCCGCTTTTTCCATGCTTGGCCAATACTTCGCGCCGCAAACGTGAGTTAATCCGACCCGCATTACTTGGCGTTACGGCCTGGGGCTCCAAACGACGATTGTTATTCTTAGACTTAGGAAAATTGACAGTAGGCTTAGAAGACAAGCCACTATCCTTACAATTACCCTCGCCTTTACAACCACAACCACAGTCTTCTTTCGTTGAATCTCGACCCGGCGCGTTGCGCGATCTATCTTCTGCCGCACGCAGCCGATCACCTGAAGAAGTCCCTGCCTTACCTTTGGCAGACATTGCCAGTCGGCGTGCCATAGACGCAGCACGCCCACTACCCGCTGGACTCGTTGCGACGGCCACCGGGCGGCTTACAATCTTAGATGTATTAGTAGATGCAGAGTGAGAAGTGCTCGACACTGTACGAGTATTTGCAGTACTCGTCGCAGACAAAACATTCTTGCCATTCACTTGTGTTTGGCGACGCGCCATTGAGGCCGCACGACCTGACAGCTTTTGCATGGCTTTTACTCCTTACTTAAACTCTCGACTTAAACTCTCGACTTAAACTCTCGAACCCTAGCTGGCTATGCGATACATAGCCAGCCACTCACTTACCAATTTTTCGCACGATAAACGACGAAACATACACCTTGACTTTGCGTATAACTATCATAACCAATCAATCTTACGTGGTGATCGGGGTAGGTACGATGACAAGCTTCAAGCTCAGCCACCACATTACCCAATTCACGCTCACCGAAAAAAGGAAGCTTCCACATAGTCCAGTAGTGATCTGTTGCATTAGCGACTGACTCATGCTCAATCGCAGGTGTCAAACCTTGAGCAAGCATAAAGTTAATTTGCTCATAAACTTCTTCTTGCGTAAATTCTGGCAAGAACGAAAAAGTTTCAAGTGTTTGCTGAGTACGGTAGTCACCCATTTGTGATCCTGAATTCATAATTTTCTCCTAATCTTCTTGAGTAAACAGTGCTTAACCAACATCTAACTTGTCAACTGTTTCGAATTCAAACTTGATTTCTTTCCAAGTTTCCATTGCGACAGCTAATTCTGGACTGTTCTTAGCAGCGCCATGCATAATGTCATTAGCTTCACGCTCTAGATCACGACCTTCGTTACGTGCTTTCACACAGGCTTCTAGTGCAACACGGTTTGCCGCCGCACCTGCCGCATTGCCCCAAGGATGACCCTGTGTACCACCACCAAACTGAAGAATCGAATCATCACCAAAAATAGTGACCAATGCAGGCATATGCCATACGTGGATACCACCTGAAGCAACCGCGAATACACCGGGCATGGAACCCCAGTCTTGATCGAAG
This sequence comes from Gammaproteobacteria bacterium, assembly GCA_027021445.1. Lineage (GTDB taxonomy): Bacteria > Pseudomonadota > Gammaproteobacteria > S012-40 > S012-40 > JALUUH01. The sequence continues at coordinate 39,918 of JALUUH010000082.1, read as the reverse complement.
AAAATTCCACGACTACGGTCTTCTGGAATGAAAGACTCACGTAATTGATCAACAAAACCTAAAGTTGACGCGCGATCACCTTCTAACTTACCGACGACTGTACCAGTATGCAGATGATCTCCACCGGAGAGACGTAGACATTTTGCTAATACGCGGAAATGAATACCATGTTTTGGATGCCGGTCGATGACCGCATGCATTGCACGGTGAATGTGTAATAAGATGCCATTCTTGCGACACCATTTTGCCAAACCAGTGTTTGCAGTAAAACCACCGGTTAAGAAGTCATGCATAATGACAGGCTGACCTAGCTCTTTGGCGAACTCAGCACGCTCATACATGTCTTCAGGCGTGTTAGCCGTAACATTTAGGTAATGACCTTTCACTTCGCCGGTTTCCGCTTGCGCTTTTTCAACCGCCATAGCTACAAATTCAAAACGATTCTGCCAGCGCATAAAAGGCTGTGAGTTTACGTTTTCATCATCTTTGGTTAAATCCAAACCACCACGCAGACACTCATAGACCGCACGACCATAGTTCTTCGCTGATAGGCCGAGTTTTGGCTTGATCGTACAACCCAATAATGGGCGACCATATTTGTTTAGCTTGTCACGCTCGACTTGGATACCACTCGGTGGCCCCATGCACGTTTTAACGAAAGCGATAGGAAAACGAATATCTTCCAAACGCAAGTGCTTAAGCGCTTTAAATCCGAATACGTTACCGACCAATGAAGTCAGTACATTTACAATTGAACCTTCTTCAAAAAGATCAAGGGGATAAGCAATAAAAGTATAAAAACAATCTTTATCGCCAGGCACATCTTCGATGCGATATGCACGGCCTTTATAGAATTCCATATCAGTCAATAACTCAGACCATACAGTACTCCATGTTCCTGTTGAAGACTCCGCAGCAACAGCCGCCGCACATTCTTCACGCGGCACACCTTCTTGCGGTGTTACTTTGAAACATGCTAATAAATCTGTATCCAATGGCACATAATCCGGTGCCCAATACAGGTCGCGATACTCTTTCACGCCAGCATCATATTTTTTAGCCATAGTCAGTCCACTCCTGCTGTGGTTGTTAAAAATTGTCAGACTAAGACTAGCGATGCATAGACATTAAAACCAATTGATAGTTTGAATCCCTATCATTTACAATTGCCAATATATCTACAATAACAAATGAAAGGCATTAGTATTCACCAATGCAGCCAATAGTAACGACTAATAAATATACAAAATTGCCTGTATTGACTATATAATATATACGCCAAAGCAGCGCAAAGATTTTAAAGGAAATACCCGACAAGCAGAAGTTGTGTTTAGGTGAAATAGAAAATTAAAGAGGGCCCGCAATAAAATCCGCCAGTTGCAAGCCTACGGAATTGGTTTTTTTATCTACAAACACCCAGTTACAGGGGTTCTATTCAATAATTCAAAGATAAAAACAGCAAAGGCCCATGGCGCAATTCTCCTCGGCCAAACTTAAAAATCTGGCTATTTTCGGTTGCAGCCTCTTCTAAGTCTTTCGGTTTATCTGGGGAACCAATCCCTGACAGGTCTAAGCGATAGCTTATTTTCATAATCCCGCCCAGCTGATGTAACCACTTCCAGCGCTTATACCATACATATCCAAACTCTAGCTGAGCAGCAAACACAAAGGTCATCTCATTAGATGGTTTTTGTGCTCCTATAACTCTTGTTTCGCTACTAAAATCAGCCAAACTAAGACCTCCTCTCACTTCCCCATCAAGAAACCATTGGCGCGCTTGTGTTTCATATTTAGAGAGATAATTGAGCGTTGAGTAGCCATAGTGCAGCATGTGATTATTTGCATCGATATCACCAATCGCTTGACCTACAAAGTTATAGGAAGTTGCACCTTCGGCAATACTATAGATATAAACCGGTTGATAAAAGTTGTATTGTTGAAAGATATAACCAAAATGGTGCCGATTCAACGTAAGCAAAGAAAATTTCATTTCATCAAACTTCATCGTAAAATCACGTGTGGGAACTTGGCCTGATGCATCGTTAAACAAAACCCGACTCGTCATATTTTCATATTGAAACGAAAAATCGAAATCCATAAAAAAGCGTTCCCAGCCTATTTTTCCTGATATTTTGTTAAAATCTTTAGCGGCTTGGGAGCGACTTTGCTCTGCTTTCTGATCAACATATTTAGTGGCTAGCTCTAGCCCAAAATTAACACGGCCAAACTTGCCTTCCGCTGATACAATATTCAACAACGATGCAGACAAATCATACTCAGGCAAGTACGGGGTTTGTACATTGGATTCATCATTTGGCTCAATTGATTTAACGGTCCATAAAACCTGTTGTATTCCAGTTCCAATATTTATGTAACCAGACCTAATAGAACGTGCATTTGATAGTTGCAATTTACGAATATGTGCGACTCGATTCTCAAGTGCAATATGATCTAATTGCCCCTTTCCTTTTGGGTTTCCGTATTTCGCTAAATTGCTTCCTAGAACAGTTTTGAGTTGAGTCGCGTTATCCAGCATCACATATTCACGTTGTTTGCTATTTTTATCACTCAGATAGGTCATGAAAATGCGGTTATTCGATGACTGAGCCCCCATTAATTCCCATCCACTATTACGTGTTTCAGAGGCATCAATAACAAAGCGATCCAGTATTGTACCTATCCGGCTATCTTGTTGGGTAACCAGCAGTCCTTTATTAAAAGGGTCGCGATAAAAATAATGCACACTCCAAATATCGTTACCAAAAGTGAAAGCAATGCTCTCTAAACCACTTTCCGCTTGATCAACAATGATCTCCTTAACTTTTTTTTCGCTGGGAGAAAAGAAATGATGGAAAAAACCCCGTCCTTTTGGATTGTGAAAAAAGAGGTGAGGCAATCCATCTTTATCATAAACGATTGTACGCTTATAGCGACTAGACCTTTCTTCTTCATACGCATAAATTTTACCCTTGTATTTAAATTGTACTTTCTGATATACCTTATTCGACAATCGAGAAGACCATGACTTGTTGTCATTAACAATTTCTACACTTTCAGGCTTTAGCGGAAAATTTTTCCTTTTTTCACTAAGATATCTGCCTTCCGACACCTTTTTTTTGTTGTAAAAGTAATCTGTCCGACTATGCCAGTCCTTACCAGATTTGTAGTGATAATCTAAGGTAAAAAATACATTGCCCTGGTTAGACGTAAACAACACACCTGGAGAATAGTAGCTAGAATCCTTTTTCGATGTCGATGTGGCTAACAACGTATATTGGCAAAATTCTTTTTCGCACTCAGCAATACTTAATCGATAAAATGTTATTTTTGATTTCTCGGGCCTGTGTGAAGCACTCGTTAAGGAATAGATTTTACCCGTAGGAGATACTGTATTGTTAAAGCGGTAACTGACATAACCAGCAGTTGGATCTTTTATAACCACATTATATAGCGGCTTTTGGCCAATTACATATATCCTACGACCATAGTCAACAAAAAATTGATCATTCTTGTCGGCTAATATCTGTTTAGGTTTTGTATCTGGGAGATGGGTAAGAAACACAGAAGAATAGGCTTTTCCACTCATGCCACATAACACGAATAAAAGGATTAAAAATACAACGGGAAGAGCAAATAATTTGACCCAGGATTGAGACTGGTTGATAAGCGATTCCATACAATATATCCATTCTATTTTTTATTAGTAAGATATCTATTTAATCTTTGTAACACGCAAACTGATTATCTCTTGATGATATTTACAGATGATGGTATCTACGAGCAATTTCGGCTGTCACCATAACCCAACAGTCGCGAATAAAAAACACTATTTTTGTACGTATTAGAGATTTTAGAGGCTTGAATATTATATTGTTTTTATAACGGTGTAATAAAAGCCAAAACGATGAGCACAACGATTTCTGTTATTTCAATCAATGCGCCTGCGGTGTCGCCGGTAAAACCACCAATGCGTTTTGTCATTTGCCAGCGCAAGTAGGCAAAAAGTAATACTACGATGCTGACCACGATCATGGCTTGTATTTGCAATATTGCCAGTGATAACAAGGCAACAATGATTAATACAATGATGTTTGCTTTTTTTAGGAATAGCACAAAATATTCTGAAGCTATTCCTTCTTCTCTTGCATAGGGCGTGGATAGAAATAATAGTAATATAACAGCGCGAGCTAATACGGGCACGAAAATTAGGAGTAAATAGTTTTCCGCTGGAATGCTGGCAACGACTGAAAACTTAACAAGGATTAATAACACAATCGAGACCACGCCCATTGGGCCGCAGTTTGGGTCTTTCATAATGGCTAAGGTTTTTTCTTTATCCCCTAAGCCACCCGCCCATGCATCAACACTATCGGCCAAACCATCAATATGTAATGCGCCGGTGATTACCACCCAAGCAATTACGACAATACTCGCACGTAAAAAATCGGATACTTCGTATAAATTGGCATTGATTACCGTGAGTATAATACCAATAAATAAACCCACTACCGGGTAGAATAAAACGGATTGCGCTACTTCGAGATCCGTTGGTTTTTTTACAAACTCAACCGGGATTCTGGTTAAAAATTGTAATGCGACCAAGAGCGGCTTGATGATGGGTAACAGTTGTTTCATCTTTGTGTGAGCTTGTCTGTTGCAATCGGGTTAGCGATGAACACGGAGTGTAATTGGCCATGGGCTACGGATAAATTCATAATTTCTTCAAGTGTAATTTGTTCTGTGCGACATCGCAATAAGCGAATCGGGCCACCATGGGTAATCAAGAGCTGATGCTGTTGGTTTAACACAAGTTCCTGCCATGCATTTAATACCCGCTTATTTACCGCGAGTAAGCTCTCGCCTTCGGGTGGTGAATGTTTTAGTGGATCAGTCCAAAAGCGGGTTAAGCCTGTTAGCTCTGTTGCTAAAATGTCCTTGGCTGAATAACCATCCCAACGGCCAAAATTCATTTCTTGAAAACGCGGCTCTATCGTCAATGGTAAGTTTAGTCGGTCAGCTAATTGGGTTGCAAATTCTCTACACCGTTTAAGCGGCGAAGTCGTTATGCGCTGCCAGTGTGTTTGTCCCTCAACTGCCTGCCACATTTGCTGCCAGCCTCGACCATTCAGCGGCGCATCGGTAACTCCGAGATAGACCTTCCCCGCAGTAGTTTCACCGTGGCGTAATAAATCGATTTGAAAGTTGTTGCGTACCGATTCCTTAGCAAGCATGACCCACCTTGAATTCTTGACACATTAATACCTGAGCAACGACCAACACTACAAGCTTTTGATTTTTTAAGATTTCTCAGATACTCCCGCTTCTGCAAAAGTGGCCATTTCATTGTGTAGTGAACAGGCGAGTTTTATGAGTGGTACGGCTACGGCCGCGCCGCTTGCTTCTCCCAGTCGCATATCCAAGCTCAGCAATGGCTGACCTGCAAGTGTTTCAAGCAATAAGCCATGCCCCGGCTCGACGGATTGATGGGAAAATAATAGCCAATCTTTAACACCCGGTAATATCTGATCAGCAACGAGTGCAGCACTGGTACTGATAAATCCATCGATCAATACCGGAATACCCATTTGCGCACATGCAATATAAGCCCCCACTAGCGCGGCTATTTCAAAACCACCCAGCGCTTGTAAGATATTCAGTGGCGTATTTAACGCAGCTGCATGAAAAGCCAAAGCCTGTTGAATAATTTTCTGTTTGTGCTGTATTCCTTTCTTATTCAAACCAGTACCCGCACCAACGAGAGCATCTACCGGCACATTTAATATTGCGCAAGCGAGCGCAGTTGCAGAGCTTGTGTTACCTATGCCCATTTCGCCACCGATAAATAAATGCGTGCGATTTAGCTTTACCCGTTCGGCCGTTTGTCTTCCAACATTCATTGCACGCGATAACTGATGGTCATCCATTGCGGAATATTTGAGAAAATTATTTGAGCCTTGCCCAAGATTATATTCAGATACATTTTCAAGTGCACCCAAAGACTGTATGGTTCCAAGATTAATCACTTCAAGCTCAGCATTGATCGCACGCGCTAAAACGCTAATGGCTGCACCACCGCTTGAAAAATTACGAATCATTTCGCCGGTGACCGCCTGCGGAAATGCAGATACATTTTCTTCAGCTATGCCATGATCGGCTGCAAATATAGTAATATGAATATCGGTGACCACAGGGCGAGCATGACCTTGCATCGCGGCAAGTTCGATTGCGAGCGTTTCTAAACGCCCTAGCGCCCCCGGTGGCTTGGTTAAATTATTTTGTCTGTTTTTAGCATTTTCTCGTGCGCCTAAATCAAGATTATGAATTGGTACTTTAAGCCATTCCATGTAAATGCTTCCCCTTTAATATCAATGGCAAACCGGCAACAGTCAACACAACCTTATCACTCAAAGCGGCTACCTCTTGATGTAATATACCTGCTTCATCACAAAATCGACGTGTTAGTTCGCCATTAGGAATAATACCCATACTGGTTTCGTTGCCGACCATAAATAATTTTCCTTTGAATTCTGATACCGCTTTCAATAGAGTCTGGCGTTGCTGCTGCAAAAAATTTTCATCTTCAGTCATTAATAAATTCGTCATCCATAGAGTTAAACAATCGACTAATAGACAGTTTTTATCCGAGGAAAACTCGTTTAAAATCTTTCCAATATGATGCGCTTCTTCTACGACTACCCATTCTTTATTACGATACGCCTGATGTTTTTCTATGCGTGCTTTCATTTCATGATCCGAGGCAGTAGCCGTCGCCACATAAATCAGGTTTTTCCTCGATTGTTGCGCCAGATTTTCTGCCAAACGACTCTTCCCTGAACGTATGCCACCGAGTATGAATGTTTTCATATTACGGGCCTTTCCTTCGCATTATTTTCATTAGATTGTCCATATCAATATTTTTCTCTACCACATCAGCCAGTCGATCAATTTGCCTTTCGCGCAGTTGCTGATAATCAACCGCTGTGTTTTTTTGTAACCCTGCCCATTTTAATAAAGCATTGCAAGCATGTGGAGATTCAAACAAGCCATGGGCATAACAACCCAACACGGCATTATCTGAACTCATAGCCCCATCATTACCCTTGTGTGTACGTAACACGGGATTATTAAGATCTTCGCCTTGGGTGCAACCCGCGTGTATTTCATAAGCAGAAAAAGCGGCGTTCTCTAAGAATAGATGACCGGATATATTTTTTAATTGCTTTTCTTTTGCAAGGAGTGTTTCTATATTTAATAATCCTAAACCATGTAATACACCTGGCTCACCTTCGATTCCATTGGGATCACTAATATGCTTACCAAGCATTTGATAACCACCGCAAATTCCGATGAGCTTGCCACCATAACGCAGATGCTTGTTGATTTGTTGTCCCCATCCCTGCGCGCGCAGCCATCTGAGGTCTGCTCGTACCGACTTACTACCGGGCAGAATAATTAAATCACAGGGTGGAATATTTTGCTCAGGCCCTATGTAGCAAAAAGACACATCGGGATGGAAACGCAAGGGATCAAAATCAGTATGATTGCTAATGCGTGGAAAAACAGGAACAGCAATTCTGAACTTCTCTGTGCTTTTATTTATTTCGCCATCATCGCTAGCAAGCGGCAGCGCATCTTCGGCCTCTAGGTGCAAGCCATGGATATATGGAATAACCCCTAATACCGGCTTAGCCGTATAGCTTTCTAACCAATCCAGACCATCTTGCAGTAAAGATAGCTCACCCCGAAATCGATTAATCACAAAACCTTTTATCCGTATTTGCTCAGATTCACTCAATAAAGCGAGTGTGCCCACAAGATGTGCAAACATCCCCCCTTTGTCAATATCGGCTATTAAGATAACCGGGCAATCAGCCTGCTCGGCAAAACCCATATTAGCGATATCATTCGCTCTCAAATTAATTTCTGCGGGTGAACCCGCCCCTTCAATAACAATCGTTTCATAAGTATGACACAAACGATCATAGGCCTTGAACACCGCAGTCTTCGCAATTTTTTTATACGCATGATAAGTTTCAGCATCCTGGTTACCAATGGACTGACCATTCACAATAACCTGGGCACCGGTATCTGAGTTCGGTTTTAGTAACACCGGATTCATATCAGTATGTGGTGATAAACCGCTGGCTTGTGCTTGTACCGCTTGCGCCCGCCCTATTTCGCCGTTGTTTATCGTGACCGCGCTATTAAGGGCCATATTCTGAGGTTTAAAAGGTGTTACCGAAATTCCTTGGCGGTATAAAATACGACATAAGGCGGCCACTAAAGTGCTCTTTCCAGCATCGGATGTAGTTCCTTGAACCATGAGCGATGAATGCCGATAAGAGTTTTTGGCAACACTCATTATTTCAGTTCCAGCAATTGAATGGCTGATGCTAAACGTGCCCATTCTTGTTCCGTTCCGGGTAAACCAAAACGAAGACTACGCGGCTGTGTAAATAATCGTATTAATATCCCTTGCTCTGCCAGCTGCTGATAAACCCGTTTAGCGTCCTTATAAACTAGCCATTGAAAAAAATGCGTCCCACCAGTAGGCATCAAACCACCATCGCATAATAAGGTGTTCAGTCGTTTACTTGTTTTCGCTAACTGAACACGTATTCTATTTTGCCAGTCGGTATCCGTTAATGCCTGCGTGGCAACCCAACGCGAAGGGGTCGCAATCGACCAAGGCCCTAGCATGTTCTCTAATTGTTGTAACACGACATTCTCTGCAAATACAAACCCAAGCCGTATCCCCGCCATTCCAAAAAACTTTCCCAGCGAACGTAATACAATCAAACCTCGAAGCTTGCTTGACTCGATTAAGCTAAAATGCAGCAAGGCATCCATAAAAGCCTCATCGATAATCAAAGTTCCACCGCGAAATTGTAACTTGTTATGCCATTCAAGAAGTTGCACTTTATTGAATAACTCGCCGGTTGGGTTGTTTGGATTCACTAAGACGAGTACATCAAGATGGCCAATCTCATGATCAATCTCTGCGGCGGTAAGCAATATAACTTGATACCCAGCTGCTCTCCATGCATGTGCGTGTTCGTTATAACTCGGATGTAATACTCCAACCCGGCGTTCCCTTAGTCCGTTTGCTTGAAATAATCGAGGAATACTTTGAATGGCGGATTGCGAACCCGCAACAGCTAATAGATTAGCGACGCCATAATATCGGCTAGCCGCTAACTCCAGACCATCATTGTTTTCCGGTAACCGCGACCAAACCCTTGGGGGTATTAATGGCACCGGCCAAGGGTTTGGATTAATACCTGTCGATAAATCAAGCCAATGCGACAAGGGGATATTGAACTGTATAACCGCGTCGTTTAAACATCCGCCATGTGCTAAGCCATTGGTTTCTGTGTAAGCCACTTAAGCCTCGTTAATGAATTGCATAATTAGAAACTAAAGCAATCACCGCCAATACTGACAACCAAATCACGATCACTCGTTTTAGCAAATTTAATGATGCAGGAATATGCTCTTTTTTTGCTGAGGCACCAAGACCCAAGACCGGTTTATTTTGCAATATGCCATGATACGAGCAAGGCCCACCTAAAATTACCCTTAAGCTGCCCGCACCCGATGTAATGACCGGCCCTGCATTTGGGCTCGCACATTGATTAGCTTGCTTGCGCCAACAACGCCATGCATTGGAAAAATGTCCGGCTAAGGCATAGCTCAATGCGGTTAACCGCGCAGGTATATAATTCATTACATCATCCAAGCGGGCGGCGGCCCAGCCAAAGTGTAGATAACGCGATGTTTTATACCCCCACATTGCATCCAGGGTATTGGCTAAGCGATAGGCTATCAGGCCGGGAATCCCGGCGATAACATACCAGAATATCGCCGCGAAAATTGCATCGTTGCCGTTCTCTAACACAGACTCAAGCGTCGCTTTTAGCACCGCCTCCTCATCCATGTCTTGAGAGTCACGGCTCACAATTTTTGCCGTTTTTTTTCTTGCATCCGCTAAATCATTTTTTTGTAAGGCCAAATAAATCGCAAATGCGTGGTTTTCTAAGCTCTTCCAGCCAATAGCGAGATACAAAATAAAAACATCAAAAACTATGCTAAACGGCGATAGCAATCCGCCGATGACGATAAAAGGCAATAACATCAAACCCACGGCTAGAAGACCTAATGCACGGGTCTTGGTGATGGATGACGAAGTGAATTTTTGAAAATGGGTTTCGGTCTTAGCAACTAAAAAACCGAAACCCACCAAGGGATGAAAACGCCGTGGCTCACCGCATAATTGATCAATGATTAACGCGGCTGAAACAACTAGCAAAGCTTCCACTGCTTAAAGCTCGATACCTTTCTGCGCCATGACACCTGTTTGAAAAGCATGCTTTAACATTTTCATTTCGGTCACCGTGTCTGCAATCGCCAATAACTCTGCAGGAGCAGCGCGACCCGTTAATACAACATGTTGCTCACGCGGCCTTTGTTGTAATGCTTCAATCACATCGGCAATTGCAATATAACGCAGTTTTAATGCAATGTTTATTTCATCCAATACAACCAGTTTAAACGCATCTGAACTCAATAATTGCTTAGACTTTTGCCATCCGGCTTCCGCAGCTTTAATATCGCGTTCTTTATCCTGTGTTTCCCAGGTAAAACCTTCGCCCATGACATAAAAATCAACTTCGGGAATACGCCGTAAAAAAGTCTCTTCCCCGGTTGCAGCAGCGCCTTTAATAAATTGCACAATACCGACCCGCATGTCATGGCCAAGTGCGCGTATAACCATCCCAAAAGCAGATGAACTTTTGCCTTTGCCGTTGCCTGTATTTACCACAATAACGCCACGATTTTCTTGTGCTTGTGATATTTTTTCATCCACCACTTTTTTATGGCGCTGGGTTCGTTTGAGATGCCTGTCTTTTTCGTCTTGATCCATAAACTTATCCGCCGGTTGCTGGTTTTGATTTATTTATACTTTTGAGTGCATGGATACCAAGCATCAACACAACGAAGAATCCGACATATAAAAATGCACTGGATAAATAAGACGGATAATACATCACAAAACGTTCGATATATTGAGACCAGATAGGATCAGGATAACGTCCAGACAACCAATAGAAGCTTCCATTTGAAATCAGAAATGCTAAGCTTGCACCAATGAATAAAGCACCAAACAATAACAAAATAGTTTTCCATTCTGTTCTATGAACGGATGCATACCAACGCCCTGCCAACCATAATGATCCATATGCTGGTATCAAAAACCAATACGCAGAAGTCACACACCAATCACTACTTCCACCTGCCGTAATAGCGAAATAATCAATCATACCCGCTTGCATTAGCAAAATCGGAAATACAATTTTTTGTTGTAATAAAAAACCTGCGAGAAAAAACACCGCCAATGACGCATCCGGCAAATGGGTAATCGAGCCAAAGTGATGATATCGTGTCGCTGCTATCGCAAAAAATAACCCGCTAAAAACCAGCATCGATTTTGAAAATATTTTATTCATATATACTATTCCTGTGTTTGTGGCAACTCGACAAACTCAATATCGGTTGGGCCAAATACTGTCGGTATTAACGAACCCTCAATTTCATTTTCAGCAGGATCTAAAATATAAATACCTTTCTCAACAAAACTTGCTATCCATAATTTTCCATCAATATCGACTTCAATATCGGCTAAATCTTTGCCATCTAACTCGGGCAAAGACACCGCGAAATAATCACCATTGCTCGGGTTAAATTCAAATAAATAATTATCTTGATAATTTTTATAACTAATAAAATAAGCTTGTGTGTCAGAGATAATTGCAATATTTGAAATACTATTTGTCGTCTCGTTATCATCAATTAAAGTGTCTACACTATAATCATTGACATCAATAACAGCAATTCCACCCGTGTAATCTAAAGCAGGCCAAGTATCACCACCGGCTTGTACAAAAATCTTTCCTAAACTCTCTTGGTAAACGATGTAATATGGATTTTTTATCGGCAAAGTAATCGCTTGAATACCATCTGTTAAAGTATCAATATCTATTTGTTGATCTGTAGTGGTATCAATAACTGCTACATAAGCGATATGAGGCACAAAAACAAAGCTTCCTTGATCCTCCATATTCTGTAATACTACATAGAGCTTATCACCCACAAGTAATCCCGAAACGGGTTCGGAATTTCCATCTGGATCAGCATAAGCGGAAAAATCTATTTCACCAATTTTGTAGTCTTCCTCAACGGTAGCAGATGGATTGACTATCCAAACCAAATTTGACTCCCTTCTAAATACATAGGCCTTCGATTCATTAAGTAACAAAATATCTTGTGGGTTAGCCTCTTCATTTCCAGCTACCGAAAATTCTGAGACTAAAGTACCAGGACGATCTGCATTAAATTTTTGAATACTTGCAGTCGTACGATCTATTCGAAAAAAAGAATTACCAGATGCTGACATCGCAAGATCCGACCCATTTGTTGGCAGAATCTCAGTAGTAACTGTTCTTTCTTCATCAACAGTAATAAGTGCGTGTGCACCGCCACTGCGATCTGCTTGAATTGTAGTTATGACGGCCACATTGTCTGATACAACAACACCATCATCTGAAATATTGTCGTGAATACAACCTGTTGCCAAAAATGGGATAACAAAAATACTATATTTTTTAAAAGACAAAACCTTGCAGCGAAAAGAAAACATTAATAAATCTCCGAAATAATAAGTTAGAGTAGCCACATAAAATCTATTTATGAGGGCTCCCCTGATAGTGAAGTGTAAAAAAAAGTGCCCTACCCGGTAAAGGGTTTAAATAATAATCTTCTGATTCTTGATCAAACAAATTGCGTATTTCAAAATCTGTGCGCCACCGCTTATGCTGCCAGGTAATCGTAGTACCCGCTCGATATTGATCATTCACCGGCAATACGTTCGCTGAATCATAAAACTTTCCAATTGATGTCGTAAAAATTAGCTTGTATTGAAATTGCGGGTTTATATTATAATTGAATGAATGACGTGTAGATAAAAAAGCATGTCCGGGTAATTGCTTGCGATTTGCAGAACTAGCTTTATTTATGATCAGTGCGTTCTCTATATTCACGGTTGTATCAAGAACAAAAGAATCCGTCTCTAATCCTACATCCAGCTCTAAACCTCTAATCTTACTTTCTGATACATTATTAGGGAAGCCAACACCTTGTGAATTATAAATCCAAGTAATAACATCTTTTATATTACTTTGATAGACAGAGCTAGAAAAATAGATTTTTTTAATATTCGACTTATTATAATTTTGTCCCCACTCAAAACCTGCATCAATATTTATTCCCCGTTCGGGCACTAAATCCGGATTTCCTCTACTCACTCCACGGTCCGCAAATAATTCATAAAAAGTAGGTACTCGATAGTATCGCGCATAGTTATTTTTAAGTTTAACCGTAGGTGAAACCTTCCATTGCAATCCAATCTGCGCACTCGCATGTTGGTTGCCTATTGACTGAGCATCATATAATATATTTTCAGCATGCCGACTTATATCTTTGTAGAAACGCACAGCGGGAGTTACAACTACTTTATCCTTAAAATAGAATGATTGCATTTGCGCTCCCAGGTTCCCAGACCATCGGTAACTGTCTGCATATTTATTTTTTTGCAACAAATCAGTAGGCGAAAAAGTATCGTTCGCTATCTCACTATTGACACTGAAAATATAATTTTTCCAGTAGTTTTCAACGATAAAATTCACATAGCGACGCTGGGTTATATATTCGATATAGCGTGTACTAAATCCAAGTTCAGCATTCTTATCATCGTATGTTTCATCATGATATCGAAACCCTGTTGTTAAAGAAGCATGGGTGGTATCATTTATTGCAGATAACCATTTATAACTTCCTTCAAACTTATAACTGCTTAAAGTGACAGATGCGGTAGGTGAATTATTCCATGTTGGAAGCTCTTTTCTTTTATCCATCAATGATAAAGAGATTAATGATCTATTACCGTCAGATAGTTTAGAACGAGAAACTAACTTTATATTACTCTGCGCGAATGCATTATGTTTTCTTTCAGTTCTATAATCATCAGCTGCATTAAATTGAGTACCATTATTGAAGAGATAGGGGTAATTATTCTGACTCTGTTGATAGCTTCCTGAAATCATATAATCCCAGTTACTTAGGGTACTTGAGTAACTACCTTCAAGTTTCTGTGTTGCAAATGAGCCAAGTCCATATGAAATTTTTGTTAATGGCTTATTCATTCGGCGTGTGCGTATATTAATGGCACCGCCGATTGAGGCCTGTGAAAAAACCATAGGTACTATGCCTCTGTATATTTCTATCTGTTCGATTTGCCCTAGTGATAAACCAGATAAGTCGACTCCACCAAAAGTACTATCATTCAGTAATAATCCATCAAGGTATATCGGTAATCGTGCGCCTGAGGAACCACGTAATGAAAGTGTAGAAAACCCACCTAAACCACCTGTTTCTCGAATTTGTACAGAGGAATGCTCAGCGACTATTTGCGCTACATCCGTAATTTTCCCTTCGAATTGTTCAGAGGATATAATAGAATGAAAGCCCGTTTCACTCTCTAGATAAATATCGCCTACTTGGCGATTAGCAGGAGGGCCGGTTTCTTCAACTACGATTGCATCATATTCCATTTCGAAAACGAATGGTGTAGCATCGTCACTCTTTGGGTTAGACGCCAAAAGTGCCGCAGAATAAATATTGAGAAATAGTACAATAAATCGAACGCGCAAGAGTCTCTCCAGCATTAGCGCTACCCCGCGCTAGGCTGTTATATATGCTGGGAAATAGGGAAAAATGAGCACATAGCCCATGTCGCCCACCGCAACACACGTAATTAAAAAATCCTTGGGCCGGTCTCCAGACTCATGAGTATTTGCGAATAGTACCTTCCCGTGAATACACAGTGGTTTTTACTAAAGCGAACTCAATTACTGTTGCGGGGGCAGTGCTGGAATCACAGTTTTTTACTGTTCACCAAGCTTCCCGTTTCACCCTTATATCGGCTGATATTTCAGGCACCCTAGGTCAGGCGTGTACTGTAAATCTGAGACAACAAACTGTCAAGGATTAACTTATGACTATTTACAACGAATACTCGCTACTTCATCGCCCACAATATTTCCTCCTTAGTCTTCTTTCAGGAGACTCAACAACTCCTCTACATTCACTTTGCCTGCAACATCAGTCCCCGCTAATAGATTATCAGCGAGGGCACGTTTTCCCTGATGTAAGGCTACAATTTTTTCTTCTATCGTATTTTTGGTAATCATGCGATATACCGTGACCGGTCTTTTTTGACCGATTCGATGTGCGCGATCTGAGGCCTGGTCTTCCACAGCAGGGTTCCACCAAGGGTCCATGTGTATCACATAATCTGCGGCGGTAAGATTCAAACCAACACCACCTGCCTTTAGACTTATGAGAAAAACATCACCCTCTCCAGATTGAAATGCATTTACGCGTTTTTTCCGTTCCTTTGCAGGTGTGCTTCCATCAAGGTATTGATAGTTAACGCCCATGCTTTCGAGTTTTTTTCTAATAATACTGAGATGATCGACAAATTGACTGAATACCAAGACTTTGTGTTTATTATCCAATAACTCCTGCACAACATTCGCAAAAAGCGCCAACTTAGAACTCGCAGGTGCGCCTGCCTTTAATACCAAAGCGGGGTTACAGCAAGCACGTCGTAAACGGGTTATCTCAGCTAAGATTTGTAATTGCCGATGTCCCTGAGGAAGATCATTCTGGCTAAACTTATCCACAGCTTCGCGTCGTAATGCTTCGTATAAGGACGACTCATCTTTACTCATTTCAACGTTCAAGGTTATTTCTGTTCGTGCAGGAAGTTCTTTTAATACCTGGGTTTTTGTGCGGCGCAACATATAAGGCTGGATCAGCTTTTTCAGTTTTTGCCGAACATCAACCGACTCATCTCGAACAATGGGGTTGGCATAACGTGAATTAAATTTTTCCATTGAACCCAACAAGCCCGGATTTATAAAACGAAATAAATTCCAAAGCTCGCCAAGATGGTTTTCAATCGGTGTTCCGGTCATCGCTATTTTAACTTCGGACTTTAAACGCATTACCGCTTGTGATCGTTTGGTGGCCGAATTTTTTATCGCTTGCGCTTCATCGAGAATGACAGTTGCCCACTCACTATGCGCTAATTTTTCAATACCATTTTGCAATAAACCATAACTACAGATTACAACATCAAAAGCTTGCAGCGTATCGAGCACTTCATCCCGCTTAGATTCTCGATAGTCAATAATATTCAAGGTAGGTGAAAAACGATGTATTTCATCCATCCAGTTCATCGCAACCGATGTGGGTGCAATGACTAATGCAGCCCCTTCGTTGGCACGTTGTAAAAGTAATGCAATCGCTTGCACAGTTTTTCCAAGCCCCATATCATCCGCCAAGCATGCTCCCACGCCCCAATGTGCCAACCGTACCAACCATTGGTAACCTTCTTTTTGGTAATCACGTAATTCAGCTTGCAAGGTCGAAGGAACTTCAGGCTCAAGCTTCATCGCTTCATGAAAACGCGATATATAGGTTTTCCATGCTTTATCTGAATTTAATTTTCCAACTTCACTGGCCATATCATCCAGGGCAATAGCGGCAAGTGGATGCAAAATAACTTCATCCTTATTCATATCTCCAAACGCATATAGGTCAGTAATTTGCTTCTTGAACGTATTCGTAAGCGCAATATATTGACCTTCTTTGATCGAGATAAAACGCCCTTTGGCCTCTTTGCTTAATTCCATGAGGCGCTGCATATTTAAAACTTGACCATCCTCTAGCTTTAACTCTCCACGGGTAGAAAACCAATCATTCTCTTTTTTGATAGCCATCTTGAAATCTGATAGAGAAACCGTTTGATTGATTTTTAGTTTTTCGCCTTCGGGCCAAGAAATAATAGCACCTTGCTGTTCTTTAAGTTGCAGTAAGACTTCAAGACAAGTCTCTGGCTCAAATAACACCCATTCATTATTTGATATTTCAACATTACTTAACTCAGGACATTGCGTTATAACAGCCTGCAAATTTTCCTGTTCAAGCGCTAAATCTCGCGCTGTTTGCAGCCGCTTACCCTCTACTTCGGCGATGATCGTTTTACCTCCAGAACCGGGATGATAATAAGGCCCCTTATTGGCAAACACCTGTGTTCTCGCTTCTATTTTCAAGCCCTCGTCCAGAGGGGAAATCAATAGGTGTATGGTACTATCTGCTGTCACAGACTCTGCAGCTGTCATTCCACCACCGATGTCAGAATGTATATCAACAAACGGTGCGATGGCACTCATTGAGGCCAGCACTTTTTCTTTTGCTGCTTTAGGGATTTTCAAACTATCGCCGATTAAACCGGAAAGTTGTCGTTGCTCAGGCGTTGACTCAATTAATTTCCAGCGTGTTTCACTTTCCTTGACCATCGCAAATTTCAATGCCTCATCAAACTCAGGCTCCATTTGAATCGTTAAGTATTTTCCGTGTTCCGTGACTCGAATCTCAGGAAAACCTTTGATCAACTCAAGCGGAGTTCCCTGTTTGTCCGCCATAAAAAGTAAAGGATGCCCAACAAACAAAGGAAGCATATGCTCAAATTCGATATCGTACTGAGCACCCCAATAATCTCTCGTCTGCACAATCGAATTCGCGAGTTGAATATCTTGCTCGCTTAAACAATCGAAACTTTTTTGATCGGTTGATAGCCGTTTCAACGACACCTGTCTGCCTGCCGACCATTTTCCTTTAGCATTTTGCTTTTGTTCTTTAGGTGTTACCTCCACTATTTGTCCATCTTCAACAGAAAATATCCAAATCAAACGTGATTGTTTTTTTAACACTTTTTTGCTAGCAACAGTACTCATGTTTACCATTGCTTCCAATGTACGTTCCCATGGCTCCTTTTCTTGAACAGAATTAATTATCGTTTCAAAACCACAAGACTTGCGAATACTTAATGCCGTTTTTGCACATTTTTTTGCGTCCTTAACACCAAGTCTGGCAAGCAATTCATTACACTCAGCACGTAACCATTGAAAGTCTGATGTTTTTAATTCATTACTTAACTTCAATAAACCCGAACGATGTGTTATTGCAATCGTTTTATCAATCCAGTAAAGTCCCAATATTTTAAAATAGTACTCTAATGCAAAGTTGTCCGCCGGTATACTGGGAGTCGATTCTAACTGGTATGCAGAATCATTCTTGCCAGCAATAAATTCCGCGACACATAAGAGCGCCCAATACACTTTAAGATAATTATTCGTATAGGATTTTCGATAATACCCGAGATACTCCTTAACATTTTGAACATCACGTAAATGTCCTCGCCGCAATAATGCAAGAATAAAAAATATTCCACCCAAACCGTCAATAAAGACCTTGCGTTTTTTTGTGATTTTTCTATTAAGCTTTAGAGATTGTTCAAAATGGTGAATAGCATCCTCATTTTTCCCGTGTAAAAAGGCAAGCCAGCCCAGCAAAATAGCTTGATGATATTCATTCATATGACACGCTAAATCTTGCGCTCTGTGCAAATCACCTTTGAATAGAAAATAAGCCGACATACTATAGATAAGCTCCGATGACAACTCAAAGTCTTTGCTTTCGTATGATTCTAATAGCCAGTTTACAAGCACATCAATATTTTCGTGCATAGCCAATGCACGATCTAGCGCGGTAGTCAGTGCTATTGAAACAATCGAAGACGGCAATGATCGAACCCACTCGGGATCTAAGGATTTGAAACAGATATCATACAAAACATTGCTTTTATATAATTCATTCGAATGAAAATCTTCGCAATGATCAAGCGCAATTAAGGCTTGCTCCTCTTGGCCCAGATAAATCGCCATTCGAAGGCGACGAATGTTTGACTGCCAGCCTCTATTGTGATGAATATTTTTTTTCACGACCAAGGCCATGTTTTCAAATTGACCTTCTTTCGATGCTTCACGCGAGATTTCTTCTATTTGAGAATGCGGACAAAAGTATTTATTATTTTCCTCTAAAATGAGGCCCTTTTTTATTAATGCTCGCAAAAATGGCTTTAATGTTTTCACATTATGTTGATTGCCATTTTTTTGCTTAAGACCCAGTGCTTTTACACAGTTATTCAGCCCAGTAATACTCACCGGTTCGTATATCACGGACAATAAGCGAAGCAATAAACACGGAAAGTCTGTCACAATATTAGATGGAGTATTTTTTTTTATAGGTAGATGAGAGTCTTCAATTAACGAAAGCTGTTTTTCAAACATAAATACGGTACTCAAGTAAAACCCTTGATAAAAACATCTGGGATAGTTAATTTAGAATTATAACAAAACTTATAGATTGACAATGTCACAATTTGATCGCACAACGCCATTATTGGGAAGTTATTGCGCGCCCATTCCTTAGTTGATATTTCTTAACAATTTATTGGCTTGCTCAACCTTGTTATCTACTGCTTTTTGCAACCAGTATTTAGCGGCCTTTTTGTCAATCTTAGTACCTATTCCATTTAAGTAGGCACTACCAAGATTATAATAGGCAAAACGATAATCACTTTTTGCTGCCAGCCGGTAATACTCGAATGCTAATTTGTTATCTTGCTCGACTCCCAATCCATGCTCATACATCGCACCGAGATTATTCTGCGCAATAGAGTGATTTTGCTTTACTGCTTTTAGATACCAAAATTTTGCTTTTTGTAAATCAATCTCAACTCCAAGACCTCGCTGATAAATCCAGCCGATATTCGTTTGCGCATCCGCCAAACCACTTTCTGCTAGTGGTAACCATAAGCTCATCGCTTTTTCGTAGTTTCTGAAAAAGTAGGCCACTTCTCCTGATTTGAATTGCTGGGCTAAATCAAGCCTTTCAGCTAAATCAGGTATTGAATTACCAAAACCCCGAGAAACTGTAGATTTTTCCCAGTTCATAGGAAATTCTTCTTCTTGTTCCTGTGCTCTGGTTTTTTCCGCTGCCGAGAGCGGGAATGTGATTTCAGCGAATGCAGTACCAAAAACCAAAAATAATAGTAAGGATATGCACAGGTCTCTAATAATATTTAATAAACCCATGACACACTTCAAGCAGCAGAAGCTGTATTTTCACTCAACGCTCTTGCCGGGGAATTAGATTTTTGATCTAAAAATATATGTCGGTAAGCAACAAATAAAAAGGCCGCAAGCAAGGGCAATAAGAGTATTGAGAATACATTGGCAATCACCATCGCACCCAGTAAAAGCATCGCCCAAAGCAATAATGCAGCACTCATTGCGGGAAAATTTAGCATGATAGCTTTGTGGCTAAGCACCTTGGCCTCTTTATAAGATAGCTCATGAAATACAACCAATGGAATACAGAATACATTACGCAAAATAAACATTCCAAGCAGCATAAAATAGAGCAAAACCGATACGAGTTTCAGCATGAAAAATACAGGCATGTCTTTAGTCAGTATTAATTTTTCAACCACACTGATGCAAGCGCTAATAACATCTTGTTCTATTTTTATCGATAAACTAATGGTCCAAAGAGTAGCACCCACTAAAAATCCCATCATAGCCATCTGCAACAGAGCCGCTTGATTGGATAAAAGCGTCATTATTCGCTCGTTGATACCAAACTTTTGCGAATTATCGGATGCCATCGCTGACATCACTAAATCGGTCACCAACAGATAAAGTATAAAAGAAGTAAAAACTAAAAATAGGGGCAGCAAAATGAGTGGTGGTGTATGCTCAGCAAGATCAGAAAATGCTCTGATAGAAAAAAATAAAATGAGAAAAAAAAAGAAAACTGAAAAGAAAAATAATAGCACTCGCCGAATAAGCAAACTCTGTGCTTCTTTAAACCAACCAATTATATCTTTAACATCGACTTTCCTTGGTTCAAGCATCTGCATGGTACGGCAAATTCCTCTCTTTTATGGTTTTTATCCGTCAGTATACGCTAATCAGGCTTGCTCTTTTGGCCACGGATGGCCTTATGCTGCGAAGCACAGGGATGCGCGAGAGCGTGCGTGACGATCGCTTAGTATAAAAATCAAGCTAGAATTCATAAAGCCACTAAATTCCCGTAGCGGTATGTTAAGTTTGACTTGCCTGGCGAATTCGCACTATAACGTCAACACCTTCTATCAGGCTTCCATCAGGTGCCTTTGGTAACATGTTAACGTCCACATCGCTATTCGAAATATCTGTCAATTCTCCAGTATCTACATTATAAAAATGATGATGTCCGGATACATTTGAGTCATAGAATATTTTATTCGGATCAATCACCAGTTCTCGAACCAAGCCTTGGCGCGCAAATAGCCCCAAGGTATTATAAACAGTCGCTTTAGATACTTTTGTAGTTTCAGTATTTACCATTGCAAGAATTTGTTCAGCCGATAAGTGCTGATGCTTACTCAATACTATGCGTGCTATTTCAATTCGTTGCTGGGTAGAAGAAACATCATGCTTTCTTAATATAGAAACTATCTGTGTTTGAGTTAAACTGGATTCGTATTCAACCATTGCCATAAGATCTCACCACTATAAATATAAGACTGTGCCAGGGTATTAGCCACGCATACCTCTTAAATTTGTTATTATCTAGATATCATGCGCTTATCAACTGTTCCTCGTGTAAAGAAAATGGCTCTGCTGCCAGTTGTGGAACTCGTTTTAATAAAATATCTGCCAGTAAGCGCGCAGATGCTGGCCCCGTTACCACCCCGTTTCTAAAATGTCCGGCATTAACCGACAAGCCCGCAATACCCGGTACTTGCCCAATATACGGAATACCCTCGGTAGAACCCGGTCGTAATCCTGCCCAATGTTGCACAACAGACAGTTCAGTCATAAAGGGAAACCACTTTACTGCAAACGACTTTAACTCTTTCAACCCATTTACGGTAGTGCTTTTATCAAATTGGGTTTCTTCCATAGTACTTCCAATTAAAATATGACCATCCCTACGCGGAATAGCATAATGGCTATCAGCCAGAAAAATATTTCTTACTCTTTGTTTTTTATCAAAAAATAACACCATCTGACCCTTAACCGGACGAATAGGAATAGCCAATCCAACAGTTTTAAGAATTTGCGCACTCCAGGCACCTCCCGCCACAATGAGCTGTTTAACTTCAATATTTCCACCAGTAGTGATTAATTGGTCTATTCGAGAATGAGAACACGCAATTTTTTTAACCTCGCAATACTCTTTTATCTCAACGCCTTTTTGCACAAGGTAAGATTTTAGCGCCTGAGAAAGCCGCGGATTGCGAACCTGGGCAATCTCTGAAAGATAAATAGCCTGTTGCGAAAATAATGCGATTTCAGGCTCCTTTTGGCGAATATCTTCACCCGTCAGTAACTCATAGTCCGTGGGAAATAATTCCAACCACTGTTGACACGCAGGTAAGTCATACGCTGCGTCATGAATCAATAAGCCATTTTTTGTCCACTCAGGATCGATTCCGGTATTTTCGAATAGATTCATGCAATATTCGGAATAAATAGTCTGACTTTGGTAGGCCAGCTCATTGACCGGCTTAGGATATCGCCAAGGATAGAGTGGGGACAAAATTCCACCACCCGCCCAGGAGGATTCTTTGGCAAAAGCTCCACGATCAATAATCGTAATCTGAGCACCCGCATCCACGAGTTCTTTTGCGGTCATCATTCCGATGATCCCACCACCTATAATATGAAAATCACTCACTACGTTTAACCCATAAAAAAACATTCTACTAAAAAAACAGCAATATCCCGTCACAACACCGCATTGAAACAACTAATGATAATAATTCTCTGGATTTAAGAAATAGCTAAGTTACGAAAGGCAAAATTCCTATGCTATCTAAGAGAAACAGCAAACCACGCACAAGCGGCGAATAAACGCTACCAGCGCAGTGCACAGCCTTATTTATACGACAAGCTCCGAGAACTGGATGACTGTATTGTATAAGAAATACGATACGTCTCAAAACTCTATTGGCCACAAAAAGAACAGCTCATTTAACCGCGCTGGGTCACGACTGAGAAACAATCAGAGTTTGAGTCAATAAAGTAAGCACCGACTCATTTTACCATCAGGGCAATAAATGCAGATGCAGATGCAAAACCACTACAGAGGGAACAATTTACTCGAAACCGTTGTGATTGTTTCAATAATCATCATTCTCGCAATCATCGCTATTCCGAGTATAAGCGACATCTTGTTACGCAAAGATATGGTGACTGCCCAGAAGACAGTTGTCGACACATTACGTCTCGCAAAACACACAGCGCGTACTCAAAACACCGAAATCAAAGTTCTTATTTCAAAGCAAGCTATTGTTATCACTGCTCGCAAAAACACTGAAATACAACACGTCAACCTGCCGAAACGAGTGACTATAGATCGCACACATAAGCTCGTATTTTTACCCGATGGTCGAATTATTAGCCAAAAAAATGCTGATTTTGTCGATCTCGCTGACCTTGTCATCACCATCAAATCTTCGTCCGATTACCCACAAGCACTCATTGAACAGGTTTCAATAAATTCTCTGGGTAGTATCGCTAGTATGTAACATGCGTATTAAGCAACAGGGATTCACATTATTAGAGCTGCTTATTGTGTTAAGCATTCTCAGTCTACTGGCCTTTATTGCCATTCCCGCATTTAACGCAACAATAGAAAAAAACAGACTCACTACGGCAGCCGAACAACTGTATTACGACCTTCAATATGCCAAAACAGAAGCCTTAAAAAGCAACCAACATGTTTATATTTCTTTCTCTTTTTCCCCGTCAAACTGGTGTTATGGAATAAGTACGAATACCTGTGATTGCTTTGCAGAATCTACTTGCAAGATTGATAACACAGATTTTGTGAGGAGTGGCAACGAATATGAAAATATTGATCTTCAACAAGCCAAATTTGCCGGTGGTGCCAACTATACGGCTTTTGAACCAACACGGGGTCGTCCATCCGCGCAAGGAATGAGAAATGGGTCCATATGGTTCAGGGATTCAAGTAACAGACAGGTCGCGGTGGTGCTAAATCGCATAGGAAGAATCAGAATCTGCTCACCGCAACTTGATAACTACCCCGCAAATTGCCCCAAAGCACCTCGCTAGCAAATTTGGTCGCAGTAGGTCAGTCTACCCTTGGACAGCCTCCCAGGTTTAATGCCCCCAACACTTCCTCTTCTGCTCGGAACTTTTGTCAGCGCCATTTTGCGTAATCCGGAACACCTTACATTTTTCGTCGTTTTCCTGCTTATCTATCGCTGTTGCAGTGATAACAAACTCATTTTCATTCGTTTTAGCCACATCAATGGCTAACGCATAAAACCCTTGAGAGGATTTATTGGCATTACCAGCCCATATATCAGCCAAAGATTGCGTATAAGACGCATTCTGGGCACGCCATCTTTCCTGCGCTAAATGAAGATTTAATAATGCCGTAATAGCATCGGATCTATTACCCTTAAATACGTATTCTTTATAGGAAGGAATAGCAATACTGGTAAAAATAATGAGAATCCCAATAACGATAAGCAGTTCTATAATAGTAAAACCTGATGGATTCCGTTTCATCGCCTGTTCATTCGCTCAATGAGTAAAAAATAATGACCGAACCACATTCTAATTGTGATTTGTGACTTAAGTATTACGTCACACCGCTAAAAAACTTTAGAAAACGACGATACTTTTTGTCAATATTCCTATAACTCGTAAGGGGTAGCACTTGATAAAGCAGTAGAGCTAACATAGAAAATCAAGAACTTAAACTTATCTGAATAAGGCCTAAATAATGCTGCCTAATACCAATACGCCACAATCCGGTTTTACTATCATTGAACTCATGCTGGCGATATCCATTGGCTTAGTCGTTTTATCGGGTCTATTGCAGATATTCGCAGCAACCTTTAAAACCAGTCGAGACAATATTTCTGCAACCCGTCTTGATCAAGAGCTACAAGCCATTTTGACGTTAATCACGCGAGAAATACAAAGATCCGGATATAATGTGGATTATTTAAACAACCCTGAATTGAACAAATATTTTTTCTTCAGTCCACGCTGTATTCGCTATAGCTATGATAGTAATTTAGACGGAAGTATTTCGATAGCCGAGCGCTACGCGTTCAAATTCAATGCATCTAATAAAACAATTGGCTTTCAAGAACGCAGTACAGACTGTGCTAAAGGTCGATGGAACACTTTAAATGACAAAAACACGCTGCTCATTACCGATTTAACCTTCAGTCAACAAAGTCTTCCTATTTGCATTAACTTAATCAATGGCTCCGACTGCAATCTAACACCACCCTCAGTGGATGATTTAATTTTAAAAAAATACAAAATAAAAACATCGATAGCAGGAAATATGAAAAACAATCATTATTCCAAAACATTATCCACTACGGTAGTCATACACAATGCAATAGTAGAAACTATGATTAATTAACGCATTTATCCTATGCAAGCATTATCCACCGAGCATCATTATAGAAAGCAATCAGGAATAGCCACCCTCATAAGCGCAATCGTCTTATTACTACTCATTACGATGATTGTTGTATTGTCCGCAAATATTACTCTCATGGAAACCAAGGCGAGTTCCAATGAGTATAAATTAACTCAATCCTTTCTTGCCGCGCAATCCGGATTAGCCGTATCCCTGGCAACACTGAATAAAAACAATATAAAAAATATTCCGCAAACTGAGCTATCATACTCAGAAAACTTGGAAACCATTAATATCGGTTCATATTCTGTTTCGATTGAAAGCTTAAACTCAGAACACCTTAAAATTCAATCCACTGGTTATTCAAGTGATAAATCTTCACAATCCACCCATTATCAACATTTCCTTTTTTCTCGTGCTTTACGCCCAGATTTTAGAAATTTTATAGTCTCACCCATTATTGCAACGGGTGAAATAACAATCACACCTAATAAAATTTCGATTGAAAAAACCGATAAAGTTTTAGTATGGTCAGGTGACTTAATTCATTCTCGTGGCATCGTCAGTGCTGATGATTTTAAAAAAATATACGCTAACGATATAAGAACTCAGAACCCTCATCAAAATATTTTTGCTTTAAGAGAAAACAATAAGGACAATAAAAACTTAAAAAAAATATCCTGGTTGCATAATTGCGAACCCACTTGTACGGAATTAAATCATTCCACTTCGCGTATTATTTATTTTAACGGCGGGCTAAAACTCTCTAATAAAACTATAGGTAGCGCCGAGTCACCAGTGATTTTATATATCGACTTACAAAAAAAGGGCGCTCTTAATATCGATAATGTCACTATTAACGGTTTAATCTTTGTCAATGGTGAGTGGGATAATAAAAATCTTAGTTCAACCATAAATGGAGCCATCATCGTGGACGGAAATCTAAAAAATGCGCAAAACCTAGTTGTCACATTTAATAAAACGATACTCAGTCAAACAGACAAGATCGGAATTTATACTCCCGCCCCTGGAAGCTGGAATGATATACAAACAACACTTTGACATAAAAGCTACTCGTAAAATAAAACCCTTCTTAAAACTTCAGAATGGTTTTAGTCTCATTGAAGTACTTATCGCGGCAATCGTGTTAGCAGTAGGCCTAATCGGTGTTGGACTTTTTCAAACTACTATTTTGAAAAATAGCACCTTAAATAAACAACGTGTGGCAGCCCTGAATTTTGCAAAAGAAAATATAGAAAACCTGCAGTATCTATTTGCAAACAGCCAACATAAGCTTAATCCCCAGTCCGGCAGCCTGAAAAAACAAGAACAAACAATCGAATTTACCCTGAATTGGACGAGCACGCCCAGTGATGTACAGACAACAACCCAGCTAAACATTAAAGTGACTTGGCCAGATTTCACCAACAATGGACAGATAACTCAAAACACCACGCTTTATCTATCCAGCATTGTCGCAAGCAATACACCCTCCTATGCATTAACCCAAACTAAATGGGCGCCTACTCCTACAGATGTGTTACCTATTCTTAAATTCAAATAGTACGCGTTCTAGGTTTAATCTAAGCCTCAAAGACTTTATAATCTATACAGCAATAATATAATACATAAGGAATAGTTCATGGAAAAAGGAATACTCGTTACCGGTGGAGCTGGATATATAGGCAGTCATGTCGTCAAGCAACTCGGAGCTGCTGGTTATTCACCAGTTATTGTGCTTGATAATCTATCTAAAGGCTTTAAAGATGCGGTCACCTATGGCGAATTAGTCATTGGCGATAGTGGCGATAAAGAATTAG
The DNA here is from genome assembly GCA_027021445.1 of Gammaproteobacteria bacterium. Classification (GTDB taxonomy): domain Bacteria; phylum Pseudomonadota; class Gammaproteobacteria; order S012-40; family S012-40; genus JALUUH01. The sequence continues at coordinate 12,607 of JALUUH010000082.1, read as the reverse complement.
TCAGCCGTATCCTGGAAGAGAATAATATAGACTCTGTCTTACACTTTGCAGCACATACTGTGGTGCCAGAATCCGTCGAAAATCCACTGAAATATTATGCCAACAACACCTGTAATACCCGTAATCTCTTAGAATGTTGTTCCAATGCTAACGTCAAACATTTCATATTTTCTTCCACTGCTGCTACCTATGGGATTCCTGAAAACGTACCGGTTACGGAAAATGAACCCACTGCGCCGATTAATGCTTATGGCACATCAAAGCTCATGAGCGAAATGATGCTCAAGGATTTAGCGAATGCCACAGATATTCGTTATGTGGTATTACGTTATTTTAATGTCGCTGGCTGTGATTCCAGCGGAAAAATTGGCCAATCAACACCCGAAGCCACCCTGCTTACCAAAGTCGCCTGCGAAGCAGCAATAGGAAAACGCGAAAAAGTATATATATTTGGAACAGATTACGCGACCAATGATGGCACAGGTGTTCGAGATTACATCCATGTGGAAGACCTAGCAAGCGCCCATTTAAAAGCCCTTGATTATTTAAAAAATAACGGAGAATCTACTTTATTAAACTGTGGATACGGTCATGGTTACTCCGTACGCGAAGTATTAACCGCTGTCGAAAAAGCCAATGGCAAACCACTTAATATTGAAGAGCATCCTCGCAGAGCCGGCGATCCTCCTGAACTCGTCGCCGATGCACGTAAAATTCGCAAAGTTCTAGGCTGGATTCCCGAATATGATGATCTTGAAAAAATTGTGAGTAGCGCATTGAATTGGGAAAAAAATAGAAGCTATTGATATATACCCGCACTAAAAGTCTATCCCTCATGAGTATAGAAACTATAAACCGGCTTTTTTTATTAAATCAGACACATGGTTTACCGGAATGGCATAGGTTATTCCACTCGGTTTTTCGAGCACTGTTTCTTTGGTTTCTTTAATAAATACTTTATTAACAACACCTATAACGGCGCCCGTTTTAACATCATAAAGCGGGCTACCACTATTCCCAGGATAAGCGGTAGCATCTAACTGAAACACATCAAATGGATTGCGCAAACGTTTTATCATTTTCACATCTAGAGTTTGAGTGGACGAGACAGGAATCGCTACCGGAGAGATCGCTGAAATTATCCCTCGGTGAGTAACCGGATACAAACCTAACGCCGCACCAATCGGAAAACCGGTAAAAGCATAGAGCTCTCCTTCTTTCACGTTTTCAGCGCGACTTAAACTCATTGCAGGAAGTGGATTACCCGACATTTTAAGTAGCGCGAGATCATGAATATCATCTAACATTATAATGCTCGCAGCTCTCACTTTGGCTTTTTTTCCTTGCCCTACAAAAACACTTAGCTGCTCTCTATTTATCTCATCAATAAATTCCGGTGTGACATGATGATTGGTAATGACATAATGGCCATCACCAATAACAAATCCAGTACCCATTAGTTTTGATGGAGGACTGCGGGTAATCTGATAGGTACCAACACCCACTATACTTTGTTTGATTTTTTCTATGGTTTCGGGAAGCGAACTATGTACAGTTTGTGCCATAAAAAAAATCAGCATGGCAATAAATAATAAAAACCGCTTCATGTTATTGCTATTCCTTGTTGATATTTGAGATATAGTGAATAATGCAATGCTAGCGAATCACCCTATATCGGGGGCCTTCTCTTATATCTAGATCAATATGAACTTTGTCTATGCTCCATCCATGAACGCTATCATGTGCTTCAATATACAATTTAGAAATGTTGCGAGGAATTTTAATGATTAAGCTGCGCGAAAAGGGCTGTTCTTCTACATGAGGCTTTTGAAACAATTTTTTTCCTAAGATTTTACCATCCTCGGCCACAACACGCCAAGCATCCGCATAATGCTGCCAGCCCGTGTCGTCATGTTTAAGCATGACACGAATATTCCAGTTTTGTCCGCGTTTTTTCAACGCCACATCAATAATTTGCACATCCCCTGCGTAACTAGATGCACCCCAAAAAAAAGTAACCAGAACGACACAAAGTTTGCGCATGCTTATATTCTTTTAATAAAAAATGGCTAACAAATACAATATAAGTCCCGCATATACACCTGCGAGGACATCATCTATCATCACACCAAAACCACCCTTAACATACTTATCAAGTAAATTGATCGGCCAGGGTTTCCATATATCGAATAACCGAAACAAAAGGAAACCGACAATAATCCATTCCCAACCAGTGGGCGCAAATGTCATCGTGACGATATACCCGGCAACCTCATCCCACACAATACTTTGATGGTCGTGCACACCTAGCTCGCGACCATAAACATCAGCCGCCCAAATTCCGAGCGCAATAATTGCAGCACTGATGATTATATAAATCATCAGACTTAGATCTTGCATAAGAAGATAGATAGGAATACCCACTAAGGTACCCCAAGTCCCAGGAGCAACTGGCGCTTTCCCAGCACCGAAACCTAATGAAATAAATTTGGCTATTGGACCGAGTACATTATTGAAAATGATCATATCCTTTCACTGTTACATCAATGGCTACTTTATTCAAGTAACAACGCAAGCCAGGGTTTTGTACTATTTCACCAATTTGAGTCACCTGGCAAGCCCAGTTTCTGCTAAGCTGTTCGAGTTTTCCGCTCTTTTCCGCCGGTATAGTAAAACACAATTCATAATCATCGCCCGCATTCACCGCCGCGAGAATATGCTTGACTTCATTATCTTGATGAATTGGAATTTTTTCAAGCTGAACTTCAGCTCCTTTCTGACTTGCCGCCAGTATATGCGAAAGATCTGCAAGCAATCCATCCGAAATATCGATCATGGCATTCGCCATGCCCAGCAACTCCATACCTTGCTTAACCCTAGGATCAGGTCTTTCCAGCCTTGCAAGCAAATATTCAACATCATTTTTCGCGGTCAACGGGGATGATACTGCTATTTTTGATGAGTGTTCTGGATCCTGTTTATACTGCAAACCAAGGCCGGCATCGCCGATAGACCCCGTCACATAGACGAGATCACCAACTTGCGCGCCCGAGCGCAATATTGCTTTGCCGGTTGGCACTGCACCGATCATTTGCAAATTAATATTCAACGGGCCAGACGTTGTATCACCACCTATTAGTTGAATTTTATGCTCATCCGCTAATTGAGCTAAGCTTTGACTAAAGCGTGTTAACCAATCAACATTCTCGGCAATGCTCTCTTGTGGAATCGTCAGCGATAAAAGAAACCAAAGTGGGCGCGCACCCATTGCGGCCATATCACTCAAATTAACCGCAAGCGCTTTATAGGCAATGTTTTCTGGGATAGTCTCTTTTGGAAAATGAACATTCTCTAACAAGGTATCTGTGGCAAATACTAATTCACAATTCGCCGGTGCTTTAACGACAGCCGCATCGTCACCCACACCCAGCACCACCTCTTTTTGCTGCCCAATATCAGCAAAGCAATCTTGAATGATTTGAAACTCTGACATGACTCTGCGCTCCAAAAACACACTCACTAACGATTTTTCTTAGAAATACGCGCGGCACGTTCATCACACCGTAAATCTTTGGCCACGCGATCAACCACTCCATTAACAAATTTATGCCCTTGCTCTGCACCAAAACGCTTAGTGAGATCAACGGATTCATTAAGAATAACGCCCACTGGCACATCTAAACGATGCTTTAACTCATAACACGCTAACCGCAGAACCGCTAATTCAACCGGGTTTATTTCATCAATCGGCCATTCAAGATAAGGGGTAAACAATTTATCTAATTCAGATGCTGTTGCTGTTACCCCTCTTAACACTTCAGAAAAATAGTCTAAATCAGTTTGCGAACCTTCATGCTCAACTCTAAACTGTTGATCAATATCCGTGATATTTGATTTTGTTAGTTGCCATTGATAGAGTGCTTGCACCGCTGCTTGCCGAGCTCTTTTTCGAGAATGGCTCATTCAATTTAACCTCATAGATGTTGCATCTGTAAATCGGCAGGTATCGAAACCAAGCCATAACGTTCTGTCGGTAAAATTATTTCAACTTTCTACCACTGCTGTAAGAAGAAAAATTTAACAATGGTGACAACAGAGACTATTTTAATTGACTCAATAAATTAACCATTTCAATCGCTGACAAAGCAGCCTCCGCGCCTTTATTTCCCGCTTTGGTTCCTGCACGTTCTATCGCTTGTTCAATCGTATCAACGGTTAACACGCCAAAAGAAATGGGAATATTATAGTTTAATGATACCTGGGATAAGCCCTTAGTTGCCTCACCTGCGACATATTCGAAATGCGGGGTGCCGCCTCTAATGACCGCACCTAAAGCAATGATCACGTCATATTTTTTAGCCGCTGCCATGCGCTGGGCAGCAATAGGTAGTTCAAATGCACCGGGTACACGAACAACGGTAATCGACTCTTCTGTCCCCCCATGACGTACCACGGTATCTATCGCGCCCGCTAATAACGGCTCCACAATGAAGCTATTGAAACGACTCAATACAATTCCAAACTTAGCATCGGTTACGATTAAATCACCTTCATAGGATTTTATTTTGCGCATAATATTTCTCTTTAAGTATTTCTCGTAAAAATGACTGAATTAATCAATACTGACATATTCGACGACGTTGAGCCCAAACCCAGAAATCGCACTCAACTTCCTCGGTGCACCGATAATCCGTAATTTTTCCACACCTAATTCTGATAGGATCTGCGCTCCAACGCCATAGGTACGCAAATCCCCTACCGTTTCAGAAGAAACTGTTTCCACTTTTTGCTTGAGTTTCATCGCACGAATTCGCAGAATGCTGTCTTTGATACTCAAAGGTCTGCGCAATAACACAATCACTCCACAACCTTCATTGCTAATAGCCTGCATCGCCTTACGTATAGGTAATGGTAAACCTTCCCCAACACCTGAAAAGGCATCACTCAAATCATCTTGCATATGCACTCTAACCAATACCGGTTGATCACGCGATAGCTCACCTTTGCTCAACGCATAATGCAATTCGTCTTTTTGATTATCACGAAATGCATGTAACTTAAAAATACCGAATTCGGTTTCAAGCTCACAATCTGCAACACATTCTATGGTTTTTTCATTGCGCACACGATACTCAATTAAATCGGCAATCGTTCCCATTTTTAATTGGTGTTTGGCCGCAAATTTTTCCAAATCGGGACGCCGCGCCATCGAGCCATCGGCATTTAATATTTCAACAATAACACTCGCTGGCTCCAGGCCTGCAATCCGTGCGAGATCACATCCTGCTTCAGTATGCCCTGCTCGACTTAATACGCCACCCGGTTGCGCCATAATGGGAAATATATGCCCTGGTTGTACTATATCACTGGGTTTTGCCCCTGGAGCGACCGCTTTTCTGACCGTCATTGCACGATCTGCAGCGGAAATTCCCGTGCTTACACCTTCTGCGGCTTCTATCGACAGAGTGAAATTAGTGCCCTGTTTATCATTTGTATCCAATACCATTAAAGGCAGTTGAAGCTGGGCACAACGCTCGCGTGTGAGGGTTAAACAAATGAGGCCACGACCATATTGGGCCATAAAGTTAATATCTTCAGGCCTTGCCCATTCGGCAGCCATAATAAGATCACCTTCGTTTTCGCGGTCTTCATCGTCCATCAATATCACCATTTTTCCTTGGCGAATATCTTCGACGATATCTTTTATTTCACTTAATGCCATTGTTATTTATTCATTGTTAATTAATTTGATGTATTGAATCTCTGTGACCACGAGATACATGGAGGCGATAAAGTATCGAAAATTTTATGAGTTTTCTCGACCCATAAAGCCATGCTTAGCTAAAAACACCTTATCTAACGGACTTGCAGAAGCTTTTGCAGCATTTTCACCAAGCATTAAGCGTTCTAGATATCGTGCGATTAAATCTACTTCTAGATTGACCTGACGACCCGCTTTAAAAGCACTCATGGTGGTGGCTTCCAAAGTATGAGGCACAATATTAATCGTAAATACAGCGCCCTTAACAGCGTTAACCGTTAAGCTAATGCCGTCGATACAAATAGAACCCTTTTGTGCAATATACTTCGCCAGACCCTCTGGAGCCTGAATTTCAAAGCGCACAGAACGACCATCATCCCAGCGTTTAAGAATGCTACCAACACCGTCAACATGACCACTGACTAAATGCCCACCCAGTGGGCTCGCAAGTGTTAAGGCTTTTTCCAAGTTAACGAGACTGCCCGCTTTTAAATGCTTAATACCGGTTAGCGAAAGAGTTTCCGCTGAAACATCTGCCCAAAATCCACCTTCCTCAATCCCTACCGCCGTCAAGCAAACACCGCTAACCGCGATACTGTCCCCCTGTTGAACAGAGTCCATATCCAAGTCACCGGAATGGATCCTCAATCGGATATCATCACCGTGGGTAAGCACACATTCAATATGACCTAAAGCCTGGATAATACCTGTAAACATCAAAAAACTCATTCGGGTCGTGAACACAAGAGGAAACTGTTCCTAGGAGTATATCATGAAATACTGAAAGAGCTGGGAGAAGGAAAGCCCGAAAATAATTTTCGTTTATAATTAACGACCAGCATGTTATTTTCTTTGGCATCTTGGAACATCTTCATTCATCGATCAATATTGATATACGGAGTCATTGAGAACGTCATGGATTTCAACTTAAAAACCTTAAGGAAAGCAGGTTTACTTAGCACGCTACTCTTACTAACGCATTATTCACAAGCCAGCAACATCGATATTTACGGCACAATCAATCTATCTGCTGATCGTATCACCTCTATTACAAACAATGAATCCGTTGAGGATCTTACCATTGCAAGCAATTCCAGCAGTTTGGGTTTTAAGGGAAAAACAGAACTTGGATATAATTTAACCGCAGTCTGGCAACTCGAAAACGGCATTGATGTCTCCGGTGAAACCGGCAGCATCTCCGCGCGCAATCGATTTCTTGGCTTATCCCATCAATACGGCAGCTTATTAATGGGTATTTATGATACCCCGTATAAAACACTAGCAAAAAAAATGGATATCATGCCTTGGTCTATCGCCGATAGAAGAACCATGTTAGGAGTAAGCGTGCTTGGGCCGACCAGTATAGATCTGCGCGCCCGAAATTCAGTGGTATATATATCCCCGTCATTTTATGGGTTCGAAGCACGGCTAATGCAAACGACGGGGAATGATACGAATAAAGCAGGAGATTCTAATTCAGTCACCAGCACTTCGTTGTTATATGATAATGAAGGCTTATATGCGGGAGTGAGCTATGAAATTCAGAATGGAGTCAATACAGACCCCACTACCGGACGCCCTATTGATACCACAGGCATTCGCATAGCAGGAGGATATCATTCAACGAGCTTGAGTCTTAATGCCATCTATGAAATATTACAATCAGACACCAATCCTGAATTTGACCGACCTGCCTACGGTAGCAGTATTTCCTATAAAATATCTGACACGACGTTTAAAGCACAAGGTTTCTTGGTCGGTGATTACCAAGATCAACCTGATTCAAATGCCAGTCTTTTTGCATTTGGAGTCTCGCAAAACATGGCTAAAAACACCGAAATATATATTCTGTATGCCTTCAATAACAATGCAGCTCGCTCAAGAACAGCCTTAGGTGGCCCGGCGCATGGTGAAACATATACTCCTGACTTCGGCGAAAACATGCAAAGCTCTTCTCTGGGTATTATCTATCGCTTTTAGCCATCTCACTGTAGAAGCTTGCTCACTGTCGTCAAATCATCTTCGGTATCAACCCCAGGGCCAGGAATTTTGAGTGCTTGATCCACATGGATCTTATGCCCTTTCCACAGTATGCGTAATTGTTCTAGCGATTCGGTCACTTCGAGTAAGCACTTTGGCCAACGCACAAATTCGGTGAGAAAACCTGAACGATAGGCATAAAGCCCAATATGTCGCTGGTAAGAAGAATCAATCTCTAATACCGCGTCATCATCGAATGGAAACGCATCCCTATTCCAAGGGATTGGCGCGCGGCTAAAATAATGCGCATATTGATGCTCATCAACCACTACCTTAACCACGTTGGGATCAAATAATTCTTTTATTGTTGTTATCGGAGTACACACGGTAGCGGCGCTTGCAGATTCTCGGTTTGCTAAGTTATGCGCCACTTGGTTAATCACCTCGGCGGGCATTAACGGCTCATCACCTTGCAAATTAATAACAATATCATCATGCGAAATATTTTTTGTCGCAACAACCTCGGCCAAACGATCAGTACCGCTGGGATGATCTGGTGAGGTCATACAGACATTCGCACCAAAGCCTTTGGCGACAGACTCAATGCGTTCATCATCCGTCGCAATAATAATCTCACTGGCTGCGCTTTGTTGCGCGCATCGATAGACATGCTCTAACAATGTTTTACCAGCGACGAGACGCAGAGGTTTAGCGGGTAAACGCGTTGAACCGTGACGAGCAGGAATAATAATGGTAAAACCCGTGTAACTACTCGACGTATTCAACTTTGGCTCCCTATCTATATTGTTTGCGTACTCAATCGCTTGCCTATTTCTATAGCCGCCCTCTTGCTGTGCGAAAACGCCTTCTCTGAAGCAAAAGTTAGACTTCCTCTTCTACATCTAATTCACGTGCTTCTTCTTCTAACATAACAGGAATGTCATCCCTTATTGGGAAAGCTAAGCGGTCAGCTTTGCAAATAAGCTCCTGCACCTCTTTTTTGTAAACAAGCGAACTTTTGCACAATGGGCAAACTAAGATATCAAGTAGTTTAGCATCCATGTTTCCCCCTGGCGTTTATACGCACTTTATTAACCATTTCAATTATTCCTTTTTCTAGCTCTGGCTTCATTATCGCTGAAACCGAAACATACCATAAATTTTTATTGTCAAAACGCTCACATTTTACCGCATCTTTTTGGGTCATAAGAACCGGCATTTCATCTTTAAACAATACGTCTTCCTTAGCAAATAAATGATGATCAGAAAAGGGATGCTTAATTAAAGTAATGCCTTGCCTGATCAATTGATCAAAAAACCGACCTGGATTCCCTATACCTGCGACCGCATGTACTGATTTACCCTTAAAATCTTCTATATTTTTAGTGACCGAAGGCTTACAAACATTGATAACACGATTCATTTGAAGATTCATTGGCATTTCGTAAGGCTCAAGTTTTCCACCATTATTAATTCGAAAATCCACCTTACGCAATCTTGAAAGCGGTTCACGCAACGGCCCCGCAGGTAAAAACAGACCATTGCCAAACCGTCGTTGCCCGTCAATCACAGCAATCTCAATATCCCTCTCTAAGGCATAATGCTGCATGCCATCATCTGAAATAATGATATCTACATCCGTATGCTGTAGCAGTGCCTTCACCGCTGCAGGCCTATTTGGACCCACAGCCATTGGGCAATTGCTACGTCTCGCCAGCAATATGGCTTCATCTCCTACTACATTTGGATCACTATCTGGACGAACTTGCTGCGGCCAGGAATCCGCTTTTCCGCCATAACCACGACTCACAATACCGGGTTTAAAATCATGCTTTTTCAATAGATTGACCAGCCATACAACCACCGGCGTCTTACCACTACCACCCACGGTAATATTGCCCACGACAATCACCGGAACGGGTGAGCGATATGTTCTAAAAAACAGCCATGTGAATGACACACGACGCAAAAATGCCAATATCCGAAATATTGTAGCCATTAATCGGTAACCAATAGGCACGGCAGCGGTTTTTTTATACCAAAATTCTTCTACCGAACTCACGGTTTTTCGCTCAGTAATAATGCGTTGATTATTTTCTGCATACACCCTAACTTTATGCATAGCATAGCAAACCATTCCCGGAGTGAATACTCTGCACAATATACACCGCCTGCTACATAAGTGACTAACGAAGTACACTGGTTCAACAAAGGCGCGGTCGGTTTTTGGTTAGGGCTTGATCGCTGAGCAATCAGGCTTAAAATCAACCAATAGCAGTCACCAGTATTTGTTGTTAAAGAAATTGAGATTTCTGAGCCGCCTAAATCATTTCTTTTTTTTTTGCCTTCCTTTGGGTAAAGGTGCTACGCGTCTGTCAGCCAGCTTTTCTATCTTTTTCTGGAAACGATCTGAACCCAACACCCATGCCTTATTCGTCGCATCTCTAATGCCATCAATAGTTTCTCGCGTTAGTCGATTTCGAAATAGTGCTCGATAAGCTTTTTGCCTATCCTCAGGATCGTTTCCAAGCTGCCGATAAAGCGAATGATGCTTCAACCATTCGCACGACACTCCCAATGCATTGCAATGATAACTGGACCAGCGGTATGCTTTTGGGTGCGGCGATATATTCGCTCTCACTGGATTTAATTCTATATAGCGCATACAGGCCAGCAAATACGCTTCACTATCAATTAAAGTAGCTTTGTAACGGCCTTCCCACAGGGTTCCAGTCCGCTCATACGCATAGTTGAAATATTGAACATACCGCCGACCAATAGACTGCATCACTTTGCTAATACTGCTCTCATGCTGTGGAGATACTAATAAATGAACATGGTTAGTCATTAATACAAAGGCATGGATGTTCAACTCATTCCTTTTTGACGTCTCCTGAAGGCATTTCAAATAAAATATATAATCTTGCTTATCCACAAAAATTAATTCGCGATTATTGCCACGCTGAATAATGTGTTGCGGCTGGTTTTTTACATAAATTCGGGGAAGTCTTGCCATGCTCTTCTGTCTCATAATATTCGCATACAAGAAAGACTAGCATCAGAAACTCAATATGTCGAGTCTGACCCCATTTATTTACATTTATTTATTTCATTTATTTATGTTTTTCATTTATTTCATGAACTTCTATAGTAAGCAGTGTTCTCATCTGCATAGGGTTTTTATGCTTTTTGATCTTGCTGTTGTAATTATGATCATGAGTTGTAACCTTATTATAAACTCGAATGTTTTACCCATATTAACAGGGTGATTTGTTTTTAAATGTTAAGAGGCTAATCAAGCAATGAGCTTGGTATTTAGCTTGTTTTAAAGAGGAAAAGTTGTTTATGAAAAAATTACTGACACTGATTTTAAGTCTTACTTCAACATTGATGTTATATCATCCAGCAGTAAATGCTACGCCCTTAGGCGATGTCAAAATGGCTTATGTGGCAAATTCTGATGGTACATTTACTTACTACTTTCGTGTGCTCAATATGGGGCCACCGATAGCACCCAACGTAACGACGCCGCCGAATTATCAAATATTTGATTGGCGCACTCAGCAAAGTTATCCAGCGGGTGGGAAATTTCTCAATGATGATGCTAACTTAGTCGTTTTTGGTATTGATACAAAAAACGATGAAGTCATGGTCTCAAATATCACCAATGGCTTTCCTTCCAATTTTCACGGCGCTGCAGAAACTGGTTTTACTGACTCAGATAACGATGGTATCCCCAATAAAGTGATTGGTTGGCATTTACCTTTCGACTTTACCTTTGATCAAACCTTGGCACCTGGAAAGTCTATTTGGTTTGTTTCTTTTAAGCTCGATCAAGAGATTACGGATTTTGAGTATTGGGTTGGTGGCAGCGATGATGCGTACATATGGAACGACGAGCATATTATGCTGGAAGATAGCTATGGTATTTATGACGCAACCGATGAAACCTATATGGCTACTTTCCTAACCCGGAGTCTAAAAGCCAAAAAAATATCGCGACGAATGTTGTGGAGAGCTTTTTAAGCCGCAGGACAATGAATCGGCGACTTTAGCAATGACTGAGAATAGAGTAAATTCTCTGCGAACAGACTCCGGTAAAGCCTCAACCTTCGAAGAATTTTCCGAAGGTTGAGGAAATTTAGACCTACAAGTGATCGTGCGTATAAGGTGTAAGATATCTTGAGTTGTAGGTGGATACGAATACTTGCAGGATCTTATTACCTTTCCGAATAATAAACCCCGCCTTTATGTTTTTCACCATCAGCGGTTTTAAATAAAATCATCAATTGATGCTTGCCTTTATGCCCTAAGTCATATCCAGCCATTAGCCAGTCACCCATTTTCATGGTTTTTTTAGTTTCCGAACTGCCGTTGGGATGTTTCACTTTGGTGTTCATAATGATATCGGTGAGTATCTTGCCATCTTTTTCTACTTTAATCATAAAGTCGTGACTACCCCCCATCTCCTTTCCTGGTTTTGCTTTCATCACATGAAAGCTGACCTTATAACCATCGATCATTTTTTCCTTCAAAAACATCTTGTTTTCTGCCCCGTGATCATCGTGTCCATGCTCTGAGTCATGATCATGCTTCATTCCTGATTCGTGGTGATCATCATTGTCATCATGACCATGAGCGTGATCACCGGAAGCGTATAACGGCCCAGCCATTGCCAATAAAGCAACGAGGGAGATCGCTGATAAAGGATGTCGCTGTTTTTGGATAAGGTTTTTCATTGTTTACTCCGTTGTTAAAAAATAGTTAAAAACAAATGGCTAAAAATAGATTATTAATATCGTATGATGCTTAGGAATGGGTGCGCAATCACTTCCCAGTTTGGCATCCCATCCCTTACGGCTTATA